>JAVBJR010000510.1:0-9174 GCA_031546965.1 Dysgonomonas sp. | reverse complement strand
CTTAAGAGTGATAAAAGTAAACCACACAGTGGCTTGTGTCTCTCCCTGCACTAAGCTATCCTATCCTCCACCAGTTGGTCAAGGAGTACCTGCTCAGCACTGCACCAAAGAAAAATACCCCTATTTGAAGTACATGGAATTGATGGATCACAGGTGTCCTGGCTATGAATATTATTTTAAACAAGCTCCTATTGATGACATATTTGTGAAAACCGATTGCCCAGGGGCGAATAAGGGATACCCTATATTGGAAATTGTCGCTTGTCCATGAGTAAGTCACAAACTTTACTGTCATACTTAAGCAAATTAATATTAAGTAACACTATGTTTTAACTAATTGATTTAATAGATATTCAATATCTGAAGTAAACAAATGGAGGTCCCATGGCTAGGCTGTATTCAACAGAAATTGTCTTTCCATATTTTTCTCATTCTGGCAACAGTTTTTTGGCACACTGTGATCACAGAAACTTTACCTGTGTGAATAATGCATACTTGTTTTCAGAGGAGTGTGCCATTCATATTTAAGACAACATTCCATAGCATACCCTCTAACCCAAAACAATACATGACATTCCAATTGTACTACATTAATAAGTGTGGCACATTATAAATGAAAAGTCATAAGCATGTGAAACACAGTTATGCAACAAAACACAAGTGATCCCGCAATCAAAATGATGATTGTATTTGTTTAACATGGTGACGGAGCAATTTTTAACGTGAAAAATAATCCAGTACTAACAAAATAATGTCATTATATTTCCAGGTTTTTCAAAGGTAAAATGAACACCAGTATAAATCCAGATTTTACAGTTTGGTAGATATAGACTACAACTGGAGCATTTATCAGACAAGTGAATAAGGTTGTCAAGGATATTTCAAGAAAATAAAGCTTCAAAACTGTAATATAAGTTGTTATTGGCCTTTGTGTTCAGTGGGAATACAGCCACAAGGCATAACTGTGCTTCACATGCACATTTTTATTCACCATAGTTAATAATCACTCTGGATGAAAAAGCAGCATTAATTGCACTTGCATTAACTTCTATTCATATATTTACAACTCTGTTATACCAATTGCATAATAAAGGTCAAATTTTGGGGAAGAACCATCCTTATAAATGCTCTATTCAATTTAAACAAATTACAATTCAATTCTGAAATAGTGCAGTAAACAACACTGGTTGGTCTAAAAGCAGAATGAACTAGGTATAGATTGTTTTCTCTCACCTGTCCGATATTAATTCAACATTATTTGTGTAAGTTGCCAACAACGACCACCCGACAGTTGCAATTTGTCTCCAGATAATTTTTCTGCCCATGAAAACGTCATAGGTAATCTTTGTACAAATCTACGTTGGTGGTAGCCCTAGTGCCGCTGTGAGACAAGCGGTGGAGTCCATAAGACATGACGCCGAAGTGTAGACAGCAGGTAAGGTCGTTGATGTCCAGCGGACATGTCGACAACCAGTTCCTGGTCAGAAAGTGGAAGGGTGCTTCTCGAGCTGAAGAGATGTAATAGTGGACCTGAGTAGGTCGCACAACTCAGGGTCCGTGGCCTGAGCATTGGCGATAGGATTGAATTTGTTCAAATGGATTTCGTCTTGCCGGGACAACACGTCAACCACTGTGTATGATGCTCTAGGGATGTGACGTTTGTGAACTGCGTGATAAACTCGAGCTGGCATAGTCTGTACGGCGAACAGCTCTAGGCCTTCTGCCGAAATGCGATTGAGAGGGGTTTATGGTCACTAAACACAGTAAAAGGTTGGCCCTCAAGGCAGTAACAAATGTGCTCGACGCCTTTATAAATGGCCAACAGCTGGCAGTCATAGACACTGTAGTTGACCTGTGTGGAATCCAGATTCTTGGAGAAAAATCCAAGGGTTTGCCAAGAACAGTCCACCAGCTGGTTTAAAGCAGCCCCCAAGCCATTGTCAGACATGTCCACGAACAAACCAAGTCATTCATTCGGATGAAGTTGTGCCAGAAGGGTATAGCATTTACCACAGCTCGCTTAGTGGCCACAAACGCGGCAGACGCCTGTTCTGTCCAATGCAGGTCTTTAGCGCACTGCATAAGCAGATCATATAGCGGAGCTTTAACCTCAGCAGCATTGTGGAGCTATTGGTGGTAAAAATTAACCATGCCCAGAAACTAAGGAGACCTTTGGCAGATGTGGGTGGGGTGAAGCTCCAATGGCGTCTACTTTTGTCTTCAGCAGGCGGCATCCGCTAGCAGACACCTGCACACCAAGATAATTCAACTTTGCTTGTTCAAAAACACACTTGGATGGGTTTATTATTACATCGTAGTCATCAAAGCATTGGAAATCGGCTGTAAGGTTCTTCTTGTGTTCCTGGGTACTGAGCAAAAAATTAGTATGTCATCAATGTAAACATACACAAAATCCAGGCCTCAACAAACCATTACATTAAATTGCTGGAAAGTTTGCGTAGCATTTCGAAAACCAAAATGCATGCGGAAGTACTCAAAAATACCGAAGGGTGTGATCACTGCGGTTTTGAAAAAAATAAGACAGTTCGACAGGGATTTGGTGGTAAGTACGCATAAAATCCACTGTGCAGAAAATTGTTGTGCCCTCTAAGTTGCTGGCGAAATCCTCCAAGCGCGAAATAGGATAGTGGTTGGGATCCATAACCTTGTTGACACCACGGAAGTCACCACAAGACCTCCTCACCATCAATTTTTCCGAACGAGGTGAAGGGCGCAGGGCGCGTAATACCTTGGGACACCAATTAGTGGAATTCTGCTTTGGCAACTCGCAGTTTATCCGGTGGAAGGCGACGGGCACACGTTGCTCCAGGTGGCCCCCTTGTGCGGATGTGGTGCGTGACAATGTGTTTGACCATGGCTTCGGTCAATTGTGGACGAGTCATGGCAGGAAAAGCTTGCTGAAGCTTGTGGTATGGTGATATAGAAACGTCTAACAATAAGTGGCCTGGAGATGTCGCTGTGCAAGCAGTGCCACAGACACTAAGGTTAGTAATGCCATCAAGGAGTCGCTCCCCCTTGAAATCCAAAAGGAGACAGGTGTAGAACAAGAAGACCGCTCCAATGATCGGTTATGACACATCAGCGATAATGAAAGGCCGTGTGAACAAACCATGAAAGCCCAAATTAATGGAGACCACGCGTGTCGAAAGTTTAATATACGAACCGTTCACCACCACAAGCGCAAGGGCGAGGCATGCAAAAGATCCTGTAGAAGGAGGTACGACACTGACGTCTGATTTACTGTCCACTTCAAACAGGTTTACACAAACATCACTTCCCATGACTACAAGCAAGGCAGAGGCAAGCTTCTCTGCCTTGCTTGTAGTAATGCAGAGTAGCAGCACCACTGGCTGCATGCCATGGGTTAGGAATAAGGCAAAAAAATTCAGCCGCTACCTCAAAATTTACACATGTTTTGTAGCACTAATTTACCGATTCCCGTCATTTTCCCAATTGGAACTAGTGTTCTATCTACAACGGTTCCAAAGATTTAACTGGAATGACATTGACGACCACGTCCAAGGTCGTATGCGGTATGATTTTCCGATTCCCCAAACATAGCTTCCTATTCGATCCCTGAGCCGGTAAAATGCAATTGATCGATTTTTTTCCAGATATTTCAAACTGTTACCGAATTTCACCTTACCCTGTATATAGCATACAGAATACACTGATCTTTTATCCATATATTCTAATTGCATTTGGCTGTCCAAATTTTGACAGCGGTTTATTTGATTTACAATAAACTTTAGCTTATTTTGTGGGTATATAAAAATAACGTTTTTTTTGCAGGGTCACACTTGGAATTTTATGACATTTTAGTATGAAATCTGCAAGAGGGTATGTTAATGTATGTGCATTTATTTTATCAACAAAGTACAATGTCCTATCTGGACGAATATGTCCTTTTAAAGGTTTTTTGCTTATGACATACTCAAATACCGTATATGACATACGCAGTTGTAAAACCGATGCATATATCAGGCACAATTTGTATAATGCTGCACGCGATTTGTTTCGGCTTCTTGCGGCGAATGTTTTGAGAGAAAATACCGTACATAAGTATTGTCAGTAAGACATACGAATCGGGCGCCATATTGTTTGCAAAATCAATCCGCCAGGTGGCGCAAAGCATCGCGTTGCTGTTGTTGCTGTTGTCGTTGTCGTTGTTGTTGTCGAACATATGCTTGTCAGTGCAATTGCAGCGGACCTAACATTTGTACCTTGCCCCACCTATTACACAATTTGAAGTTTTGAACGTAATTAATGTGCATGCGACTCGTGAAAAATCGCAGTCACGCGACGTATGGGTGAGGTATAAAATTCCGTATATATTCTCAATTTGGTCATATTGCTACCTGCCGCCACCCACTAGAGAAGTAGCCAACAGATCTTGTCATGGATAACTGCGTACCAGGAAGTATGAATTGTATATTGTCTGCCATTGCTTAATTAAATCCATAGGCACCGTGTTCATGACAATAGTTTTAATAATGATGTTTTAACTAATAATTTCTTCATGACAGTGACAGTTTTTAGGGACCGTTAGTTTTCTATATGCATGATATTAATTTATGCCAGTTTTCCGTTAGAATTTATTATGCCCAACGGGTGGGATTTATTCTGCGCCAAACCACAAAGGAACTGTTGCCGTCCCTCTATGTAATTTTAGAATTAAGTTAACGGGTTGTTAATACCCAAATTTGCAAGTAAACTGGACAGTTTACTTAAAATGGCATAAAAGATAAAAGTGTT
Source organism: Dysgonomonas sp. (assembly GCA_031546965.1). GTDB lineage: Bacteria > Bacteroidota > Bacteroidia > Bacteroidales > Dysgonomonadaceae > Dysgonomonas_A. Next base: position 4,398 of record JAVBJR010000510.1, on the reverse strand, counting down.
TGTGAAAATCCGGGAAACCAGGACATCGGGGAAGCAACCGTACGTAGTATGTAATCCAAATTCTATCTTTATTTAAATAGAATATAGTTTCCAAAAACTAATTACACAGTTGAATCGATCGTTTTTCGACGATGTGTGTCAGTATAAATCGTAAACATTGTAATCTTTCTTTACAAAACTGCCAACACATTTATTGTATAAAATACATATATACATAATTTAAAATACGCAAATTTTTAATCCTAGTCAAATTCTCATTTACTATTCTTGCAAAAAACTTCCTGTTTCAATATACCACTATAATTTATCTACAATACAATCTTTCGATTTAAATAATTTTTAAATTAGTATATGCAATAAAATTGTGCAAACCTTATCTGATCCGAATTATTATACATTTATAATACTTAGAAGAATTCAAACTCCTATTTTGGTAAAATATTCATGGACTCAAAGCACAAGTGTTTAATTAAACATTCTAACTTGAAACTTATTCCAATTTAAGGTGGACTTCAACAATGAAGATGCTGCAGTGCACATACGCAGTGAAGTAGGTACCTGTAGAGCCCTTTCCTATGAAGGGGTTGAGGTGGCATCCCACACTGTGCATTGGGCACCAGTGTACATGTGGTCTAGCCATTGTAGGACCAATTTCACTATTCATTTACATTCAAAATGGCCTCCCAAAATTGTATTTTACAGGTAGTTTAGGGCAAATTCTCATCCCTTATGGCATATTATACTTATTAATTATTAAACCAAGGTCCATAAAGTTGAGGCAATTTAATTAACATTTGTATTAAACAATCCCTTTTTAATTGTATGGAATTCACTTTTAATCCTGTCTACACTTCTACAGCTTAGTGAAATGCTTTAAAGGTGACCAGACATGGTTTTGGAAAGTACCCTGGAAAAAATAGCATGTTGTAGTAAACCAAATAACTATTCAAGTGATAGAACAGAACTGCTCAGAAAAAAGTATAACTCAAGATATAAAATTGTGAAATTTAAGCAAATTTGAATTTGGCACCGCTGGTACGGCAAGCCTGCAGGCTGATTAAAACGCCGTCCTGGATGCCAACCCGATAAATAAGCCTAAAACTCGCTAAAAGTCATTACGATTTCCGAAATGCCTACCAAATGCTTTATTTGTCGTTATCCCAAGGAATATCCAGTCTAATTCAGATCAGGCAATCCATATTTGAATCGCCAGAGGGTTTATAAAACCAGTTAGCTTCAGGAACTCGAACACGATCAAGTCGTATTCGAAACCGACATTTTTCAATTGCTTGGTGGGAGGAGATTCGGTTATTGGCGCCGACGGTTTGCCAATGTTGACGACATGATTGACGCTTGGGTGCCTGGGTGCCGAAATTGTGTGTTTTTGACCATTTTTCTAAGCAGGTTAAAAAAAAATGAAGCGATCGTCAAACAATTATGAAATAAATACAGAGTCATGCATAAATAACTATATATTGGTTTGTAACCCTCCCAAGGGGATTAAAAATATCAAAAATTGCCGTGTCTGGTCACCTTTAATTGGGAATGTTTCTAATTTTATGCGTTTTCCCCTCAGTTATATAAAAGGGTACTCCCTTTTCACGGAGAGTCTTACACTTCTTTCGTGAGAATTCACTCACAAATGGATCGCGGCCAAAAAGAAGAGAACTCACTCAGGATTTTTGAGACTTTAACTGCTCTACACCAACCCTCACGTCGCCCACACTACCTTTCGTCCTATTGTTAACTTGGCATTAGGCTAGGAGTGTGCATTCCACACACAAGGACCATGCATGTGGACTTGTCACCACTGTATTGATCTCGGCTGTTTGTAAACATGAGAATGTGGAGAGATCATAATATTGAGCATGGACGGCTTGTTGTGTATGTTTACATGTTCTCGAACCTTCCGAAACCCTTTAGAACCGTGACCCACGATCGTGGGGTACTATATTTGGGGTTCTCAGAAGGCTCGAGAGCCATAAACAACGATACTTTTGTACATACTGTATTCCCAATATAGTTACAAGGAAGTGTATGGAGTGGTACCCGAGGTAGCACGTATCAGCTACTAAACATTGTGGATCTTCTATTTATAGTTGTATGTTTAGCAGCTAGTTTTCAACTGCTTGTGAACATCTGTATACTGTTATAAGATGTTGTTGGACCTTGGACGAATATGACCAGGACTCCTCACCCCATTGACTTCGCCGCGCTGGGCGTAAGTACTGGTGGCGCCCAGTGGCGAAAACGGAAAACAAAGTGGGACAAACAATGCAGCACTTCTCTCGATCTCCATGCGTTGCGAGGACGCATGGTTGCACATTTACGGTTAAATTTTATCCTATTAAACAAGATACAGGATTTCATCACATATTACATTTGTAAGGTATGCAATTGTCAAACGATTATAAGCATGTATTGCAATTTAGCGCTTAATGTTAGAATTAATTCATTATATTGATGGCAAAATAATTCCACATTCCCAGGTTTCCCTATTATATGCCATATTTATTAAAGTTAATCTTAAATACTGTTTTTCAAAATGTATTAACTCCAATAAAAGTTATGCAAAAATGTATAATACATTTCTGCATGCTGGTGGCAAAATTATACATTTTAAATAAATCAAAAAATTTTATTTTAAATAAATCAATGAATTATATGTATGTTAATGAAATCAATGAATTATATTTTAAATAAATCAATGAATTATATTTTAATGGAATTAATGAATTATATTTTAAATAAATCAATGAATTATATGTTAATGAAATCAATAAGTTGTATTTTAATGAAATAAATAAATTTTATTTTAATGAAATAAATATATTTTATTTTAATGAAATTAATATATTTTATTTTAATGAAATTAATAAATTATATTTTAAATAAATCAATGAATTATATTTTAATGAAATCAATGAATTATATTTTAAATAAATCAATGAATTATATGTTAATGAAATCAATAAGTTTTATTTTAATGAAATAAATAAATTTTATTTTAATGAAATAAATATATTTTATTTTAATGAAATCAATAAATTATATTTTAATGAAATCAATAAATTAATAAATTATATTTTAATGAAATCAATAAATTAATAAATTATATTTTAAATAGATTAATAAATTATATTTTAAATAAATTATTTACGTTGATGACTCCATTACTTTTATTGGAATTCATGTTGGAAAACATTATTTAAGATTAACTTAAGTAAATATGATGTATATAATAGGGAAACCTGAGAATTAGGAATAATATAATTGCCATGCATGTATACTGTACAATGAATGAATTCTGAAATTAAATGCTTATAATACAGCAAATCATATTGTCCTGGCAATATACGAAAGCGTAGATTGATATCATATTGTGCAAATGCAACTGCAAATGGAAAATGCAATAAAATATGCTGATGCTATGGAAATTTGTAGACGAGTCCCAAGATGGAAAAATGTGCGTACTAATCTTGAACAGTTTGCATGGTGAAATCTCCGAGATGAAATTTAATATAATTAATTAATTAATCCATTACAAATGAATGCCTCCTCAGCTATAATAATTTCCTAAATTAGTAAACACTCGTTTTATTCAAGATGCAAGTGGGTTTTTTACAGTCACGATACTCGATACTATACTTTATAGTGATTTAGCTTTGGTAAACCCAAGGGTAAAGCAGAGCGCTTGTCCCACTTTGTTTCGCACTTTACTCACGGCGCTACTGTTGCTATTACGGGCATCGCGGTCGCCGAGTGACGAGTCCTGGACGCAGTCATACGTATTAGTCCAAGGTTGGACTAGCTGCTACGGATTGGATGTGGACGAACGTTGATTCAAAGTCTACAGCTGCAACATGTTTTTTTAGCTGCATGTCAAGGAATGATTTTCCCCATGTGAAACTGGTTTATACAATTAGTTCATCTGCTGCCTAATAGATGGCTCTGCAGTAGGCTATTACACTGCGAGTTTTATTTGTATTTCGGCTCCAGAGATGGCGCTGCAAAACGCAATGTGTGACGTCATTTGCCCTCTGTCGCATGACGTCAGTGATGGCATCCGAGCGCTATCCACAAGTTTCTGAGGAAGGTTCCTGGAGAAATCAGCTGGTGGCGCTGCTGTAGCGCCGCCGTTATCAAGGTGCTTAGATTAGGAAATTGACCATTTTGGCAATACCGCAGCGCTATCTGGCGGCAAGCCAAGCAACCTTCAACGACGTGACGCCTTGTAATGCATTTCTTATGTGCATACGCGATTAATGACGGGAAAACACTGTAGGATGCAATTGCTGTGTTCCAATGCATCCTTATCATAAAAATAATTTTGTTTTTGACAATTTTGCAATGCAGATCACAATTTACAAACATATAATTTTTAAATTTATCAAAAGT
>JAVBJR010000779.1:0-8652 GCA_031546965.1 Dysgonomonas sp. | reverse complement strand
TTTGGATATTCATCACGATATTAAACCCGAATATCTACAAAACTATCTCAATGAATTTTGCTACAAATTCAACCGAAGATATTTTGGTGAGAATCTTTTCGATAGACTACTTATTGCTGCGGTATCCTATAAAAATCAATTTAGGTATAGTTGCGGATAATCATTTAATATAAATATTGATAGCTTAAGGAAACTGCTTAAATCCAAATATGTACAAAGATATAATCCTTTTAATGACTATTTTGATAAGCTTCCTAAATGGGATCAAACAACAGATTACATTGAAATACTAACTTCAACAGTTGACATTACCAATAATGATCATATATTACCTGCTTACTTTGTTACTTAATTTAAGCTTTGCATTCATAATTAATAACTGATATTTCGTTAAATTTGTGAACCCTTTACATCATTAATATTCAAAAAAAATGAAAGCTAATCCTCAGTTGTGGAAAAAAATAGTCTTTATACTATTGGTTATATTGTGCTTGTGTCCGTTTATAGAACCTCCCATTGCTCTTTTAGCCGGGTTTATTTTATCCTTTACTATCGGGCATCCATTTCTTAAATATAATGGTAAGGCAACAAAGATTCTCTTGCAAGCATCAGTTGTAGGATTGGGTTTCGGGATGAATATTTACGATGCTGCTGCTGTCGGAAAAGAGGGGCTTATATTTACTGTTTCGTCTATTGCCCTTACGCTCATTTTTGGTCTACTATTGGGTAAACTGTTTAATATTAGCAAAAAAACAAGTATATTAGTATCTTCGGGTACAGCTATTTGCGGAGGTAGCGCCATCGCTGCTATGGTTCCTATTATAGATGCAAAAGAGGATGAGACTTCGGTTTCTATGGGGGTTATCTTTGTACTTAACTCTGTGGCTCTGTTTCTTTTTCCTGTTATCGGACATTTGTTGAGTATGTCGCAAGAGCAATTCGGACTTTGGTCAGCCATTGCTATACACGACACCAGTTCGGTGGTAGGAGCGGCTCATAAGTACGGCGAAGAGGCTCTTAAGATTGCCACTACCGTAAAATTGGAGCGGGCTTTGTGGATAATTCCTCTGTCATTTGTAACGGCACTTTTATATCGGAAAGGTAAGGTTTCTATCCCTTATTTTATTTTTCTGTATGTGCTTGCTATGGTGGTCAATACATTTGTTCCGGTTATTCATACTAATGTATCGCCTGCTATTGTGATGGTTGCTAAAAGAGGATTAACGCTTACTTTATTCCTTATAGGTGCGGGATTGAGTAAGAAGGCATTGAAAAATATCGGGGTAAAACCTCTATTGCAAGGGGTAATATTATGGGTATTTATTTCGGTAATGTCTCTACTTGTAATCTTAAATATGTAGGGCTGTAACTTAATTGTTGTGGGTTACTTCTCTTTTTAGTATATCTGCCTGAATAACTGTATTTTTAAGGTATTCGTATTCCAGTTGAAAACATTCACTAAATATATTATCTTCGAGTAGACTTTGTTCTATTTGCTTGGGAGTCCAAAATTTGCCATCCAACAGACTTACGCTTTTGAGTTGTTCATCGTTCTCTATCCGGGCAACAAATAAGAATACCAAGCGTTTTACATCTTCGTTTTCAAATACATATTTCAGCAGGAAGTTAAAAGGTAACTCCTGCATATTTAACGATTTAGATATACTGTTTCTTACAGATATATTTATCTCGTGGTTAAATAACATCATTTTCTCGAAAGGATGATCGTACATGGAGGGATTAATGGTATTGTTGCCCGATCTTTTTTGAATATATACTTCACCATTATATATTAGAGCAACACGTACCATGGGGTGCATGAAACGTTTTTTCATGGCTAAAGATACGGATTTGGCTATACGACCGGTTACTTCACCCGACTCGTTTACTATGGGCAACCACTCTTCCTTTCGGAGTTGTTTCACAATATTGCGTGTCTTGATTTCTTCATAAATAACAACAGCAAAGAGTATCAGCACCGGTGTTATGATGTAGATTGCATTATTGATTGAGGTAGTCGGCTCCAGGTCTCTTTGTATTAACTGGTATATCAGAAGGATAAACAGATGTAAAGTAAGCCCGTATTGGGTTAATTTGGCAACCTCGAAAAACTCACCCAAAAATGTTTTTTGTATAATGCTTTGTTTTTTACCCAAATATATATTTATGTAAGTCTTGCCCAGCCTTGTTGTAAAGAGAAGGCTCACAAATATCACCTCAAAAAATACGGGATATATCAGTTGGGGTGTAGTGGTTTTACTTAAAATATACCATAGAATAAGTGTTGTGAAAAGAGCGAGAAAATTGAGCATGAACATCAGCCCGCATGCGTTGGACTTGGTGTAAAATCTAAGAATAATATCTGCTGCACCTGCAAGCAATATAGGTATTATTAATGAATATGCCATATTGGCGGTTACCGAAAACAGCACCATATATAACATACCCGCTAACAATCCTAATGATGGATTTACTAAATATTTTTTTGCTCCTTTTGAAATCATAAATTACACGTCTACAAATGGTTTAATCCTACGGGTTGTTAGTTTACGGCAACTGGTTTTGGACGAATGATAGTTTATTATTACTCTATTTTTCAGTGTTTTATATTAAAACAATTATTGACAGGTTTTGTTTATGGAAAAGAATATTTTACAAACATCGTATCTATTCGGTTAATTTGTGATTATTATATAGTATTTGTTCTATAGATTGGATGTAAATATATATATATATTATAATGTAATTATTCATGTTATCTGATACAAAAAACGCAGGAGTTGTTTACTCCTGCGTTTTAGCCTATCTAGTCTTTAAAAAGTCTATAATTTTTGTATATAAATAATATCTATTATGGCTTCCGGGAATAGAATGGTTTTGGTCGGGAAAGACAAAAAGCTCAAATTGTTTGTCTGCTTTTATCAGTGCCGACGTATATTCTATGGTGTTTTGGAAATGAACATTATCGTCAGCTGATCCATGAATCAAGAGCAGTTTTCCCGACAATGATGATGCCAAAGTGATAGGTGAACCGTTTTGATAGCCCGAAGCATTTTGCTCGGGGGTTCGCATGTAGCGTTCGCTATATACCGAGTCGTAAAAACGCCAGTTGGTAACGGGTGCTATTGCAATTCCCGATTTGAATACTCCGTTTCCTCTGCTCAGGCTCATCAGCACATTGTATGCTCCATAGCTCCAACCCCAAATCGAAATATTGGCTGAATCAATGTAGGGTAATGTGCCGAGATAATGTGCGGCTGCAATTTGATCATCAGATTCTTTGATGCCTAAGTTCATATAGGTGCATTTGCGGAAATCTTGACCACGGGCACCTGTACCTCGTCCGTCTACAGCAGCTACTATAAAATCTTGAGTGGTTAGGTAATCAACCCAATCGACATCGAAGCGGTCTAGCACTTCTTGTGAATCGGGTCCGCTATACTGAACCATTAATAATGGATATTTTTTGTTCGGGCTGAAATTGGCAGGCTTAAGCACCCAAGCATTGAGGAGTGTCCCATCAGCACTTTTTAGAGTGATAAATTCTTTTTTAGGTAAACCTGTAGCGGCTAACCTGCTCGTTAGTTCTTTGTTGTCTTCGAGTATTCGTAACTCTTTCCCCGAAGCATCATTCATAGTTATGTATGCAGGATTTTCGGTATTAGACCAGTTGTTGATATAGTATTTACCGTTGGTACTGAAATCAGCCGTGTTATAACCGGTCTTGGTCGATAATTTGGTTTTAGTTCCTTTGGTTATATCTACTTTGTAGATGGCTCGTTGGAGAGGGCTTTCTTCGGCAGCTTGATAGTAAACCGTTTTGCTTACCGGATCGCAAGCCAAAATATCGGTAACATCGTAATTGCCTGATGTGAGTTGCTTTTGCTGAACTCCGGTTAACGAATACATATATATATGACTGTATCCGTCTTTTTCGCTGATGTAGGTAAACTGGTCTCCAATGAAATGGATAGAGTTGAAAAACTTGTAATTGATATATCTGTCGTTTTGCTCTCTTAGGATCAATTTTGCAATGGTTGTTCTAGGATCGGCAAAATACATATTGAAATCGTTTTGATCGCGATTTAATGTCATTATTGCCAATTGAGAAGTAGGCGTAAACTCAATTTTAGGTATGTATTCGAACTCTGTATTTGCCGGAAAACTTATTGGTCTGATTGTTTTCGACTCGATGTCAAAAATATTACAAGTTACTTTAGAATTAGCCTCACCTGCTTTCGGGTATTTAAAGGAGACGAAGTCAGGATATAGTTGTTGGTTGAATCTTTGGAACGAAAACTCGGGAACATGGGTTTCGTCGAACCTTATAAATGACAATAGCTTGTTATCGGGCGAGAAGTCCATTAATACCGTCGTGCCAAATTCTTCTTCATAAGCCCAATCGGTAGCTCCATTGATAATTTTGCCTTTTTCGCCGTCTTTGGTAATCTGCGACTCTGTTCCGTAGTCGAACTTAGATAGCCATATATTATTGTCGCAAACATAAGCTAGCATACGTCCGTCACGAGAAAATACCGGAGCCATTTGTTTCGATTTGTTATCGGTCAGTTTGCGAATCATATTGCGACGTATATCAAAATAGTAGTAATCGGCTTTGAACGAACGGCGGTATATATGTTCGCTGTTGTTGTAAACAATAAGCCTGTTTTCATCGGGACTCATCTTGAAATTCTCAAAAGAGCCGATGGTGCAATCACGGGCTGTTTGTACATCAAATATTGTTTCTACAGGTTGCCCTGTTTTATAGGCATATTTTATAATTTTCGTTTTCTGTTGATCGGCTTGAAAATAAAATTCGCCATCTGCCGAAGATACTGCCGAAGCAATTCCTTTAGCTCTGAATTTACCATCGGTAATGTCTTTCAAACTTAATGTTTGAGCGAAAAATGAGGTAGAAATCAATATAGATAGAAGCACCAAACAAACTTTTTTCATGGGTTACATTATTTTATACTATGCAAATATACATTGTTTCGATGTAGATTCTTAACTTCGTTTCCTAAAAAAATTAATAGTATGGTAAGTGAAGTACCCTATTCGGATGTATTAGAGATCCGTCATAAAGCGATGTACCCCGATAAGGACAAGGATTATGTAAAACTGCCGGACGACGATAAGGCTTTGCATATAGGATATTACAAAGAGGGTGTATTGGTAAGCGTTTTGTCTTTGTTTTTGAATGGCAGGGAGTTACAATTTCGAAAGTTTGCCACATTACCCGAATTTCAGGGGCAGGGATACGGATCCGAATTGATGAAATGGATACTCGACTATGCCATAGATATGAAATTTGATCGTCTTTGGTGCAATTCGAGAATAGAAAAGACCGGCTTTTACAAAAAGTTCGATTTTGTAGAAATCGATCAAATTTTTGAAAAAGAAGGTCGCCAATTTATTATTTTAGAAAGAAGGTTTGGACAAGAGGACATAAGGCGTTAAAAAATATTGACATCTTATTGGATTTATAATTTATTATACTACCTTTGCACTCGCTTTGTAGAAAAGCCATTAGGTCGATTCCGTAGCTCAGTCGGTAGAGCACATCACTTTTAATGATGGGGTCCTGGGTTCGAGCCCCAGCGGGATCACAAGAGACGAGAGTCAAATCTCGGTCAAATTACAGCAAAGCCTTCTAAATCATTGATTTGGAAGGCTTTTTTTCATGTTTTAAATTTCTGTTTGTGACATATTTTAGACCCCAAAAAGCCATTCCAAAGACAAAAATCGTTACTAAATCATTACTATTTTCAACGATCTGAAATAGTAACGATTTACATATTAAAACTCTCATTTACCGAGCCTTGGCGTAGAGTTGTCTGATATTCTTCAAAATAAAAAAAACAAAAATTTGCAATTAAAAATTGAAGATTATGAAGTCAACATTCAGAACACTTTTTTACTTGAAAAAGAACCAGCCCAAAAGCAATGGACTTATGCCGATTATGGTAAGAGTAACCATTAACAAGAGAGTGTCTCAATTCGGTACAAAGATTGATATTAACCCTGATTTGTGGGATGCCAAAGCAGGAAAAGCAATCGGTCGGACAGCTCAAGCAATGGAGATAAATCGAAAGTTGAATAACCTGGCTGCTTCGATTTATAAGCATTATAATCGGAGGATGGAAGAAAATGGATATGCTCTGCCCGATGAAATTAGAAATGACATCTCAGGCATTGAAACATCCAATAAAACACTTCTATATTATTTCTCAGAACACAACCAACAGTATCAATTGAAAGTGGGTAAGAATACCAGCCATAAGACCTATACACGCTATGAGTTAACCAAAATCCGTTTAATTGAATTCTTGAGATTCAAGAATAATACCAGTGACATATCTCTAAGAGAGTTGAATACTATATTGATGGAAGATTTCTATTTATACCTTAGGAATAAATGTGAATTGAATAATAACAGTACCATGAAATTTCTGCAACGGCTTCGCAGAGTAATCAATTTCATAAAAGGTCATGGAGTCGTTTTAAATGATCCTTTCACGAATTTTAAATTTCATTTCGATGATGTCGACAGAGAGATTCTGACACAAGAAGAAATCACTAAGATTTATGACAAGACATTCGAATCATCTCGACTAACCCAAGTAAGAGACCTGTTTCTTTTTAGTTGTTACACCGGATTATCATATATTGATGTAGCGAAATTATCCAAAGAGAATATCCAAACGGCGTTTGATGGCAACTTATGGGTTATGTCCAAACGTCAAAAAACAAATGTCAATTCAAATATACGGTTATTAGATATTCCCAAGATGCAAATAGAAAAATATGAGGGGAAGCAAAAGAGTGGTAAAATATTTCCTGTACCAAGCAATCAGAAAGTAAACGAATATCTGAAAGAAATAGCAACTATCTGTGGCATAGACAAAAAGCTAACATTTCACATCTCAAGACACTCGTTTGCAACATCTATTGCACTGGCGAATGGTGTACCCATTGAAAGTGTATCAAAAATGTTAGGGCACAAAAGCATTCGTACGACTCAAATCTATGCAAAAATTACAGATTTAAAAATCAGTAGGGATATGGAAGCTTTAGCCTTAAAATTAAATAAAGTAAAAGCGATATAAACTTAACATGGGATTGTCTGCATTATTGACAATCCCATTTTCTATTTTTCTAATTTTAAAGTTGTAACCGGATATTTGCTAGCAATCAATATTTAAGCTGAAAGGTTTTAAAGTATATTCATTTTTTGACGTTGCAAATAATCCGCAACATTCACTTTTCAGACTACACATATCACAACAAGCCAGATACTTTACTTTCCAGTCAGAAATAGACTTTCTAGCAAACTCATATAATGACTCAGGCAAACAACAATGAGGTAAATTGAAAACAGAAACATCCAATCGCCAGGTTACAAGATTTATGACGGCTTTTTCCAATTGATATTGATACTCTTGCGGCTCAATCCATACTTTCTCATGATGCTTTATCGTATAAACGATATATAACTGACAAAAGGTAGATTCTTATAAATGAAGTTTGATAGCTGAGGTAATCGCTGGTAATTAACTTTATTGATAACAATACGAAGTTCAATTTTAACTCCGAAATCAGCCAAATGATACAATCCTTTCATCGTTTCATTATAGGCTCCGTTTGCTTGTGCTATATAATCATGGTCATGTATATAATCTGAGTGCAAAGGGATTCCCATTAACAGATTATCCTTTCCGACTTCAGCTAACAGCTTTACGTAGTTTCTATTCGCAAATACACGCCCATTACTAAGAATATGAATTTGTGCATCGGGTAATTTTGTTTTAACCCTCTCTATCAGATCAAATAATTTATTTCCAAGTAAAGTGGGTTCTCCTCCGGTAATACCAATATCTTTTAAATCGGGTGGAGCGGATTCTAGTATAGCTAGATTCTTCTCAAAAAGAAGATCAATATCATTTCTGTTCAGCGGAGGCTGTGAACACATCAGGCACCGGTTGTTACATTGGGCAGTAACAAACAATGAATTATCATTAGAATAGATATCCAGTTCCGTCTTCATCATCCTATACTATTATTGATCCAACGTTTGAATATGGGTAGTACTACATCCTGCCTTTCTATCAGAAGAGTAAATATACGTTGTATAATTTGTTTATGTTTTTTGCAAAAAGATGATGTGGGTCTGAAACCATACATATTTCCCTGTGTTGAGTAGTTTCGAACCGGATCAGCTCCACAGTAAGACTGAAAGGCACAATCAGAACATCCGGAAAGAGTCTCATTTGCCCAAATTTGAGCGATCTGTTGCGATTTTTCGCTATAAAAGATTTTATCATATGGATCATCTACGTGTCCTAAACGAAAGGTATTATCATTATGTTCCGCCAGCATCCTCGATTCATCGGATGCGTAAATGGAGTATGTGAAAAACAATGAAACTGGTGATGAAAGTCATCTTGTGCAATATCTCTAAAAAACAGAATTGCTTGAATAGTATTTATCCAAGCAATTCTAAACATCTATTATTTATTACTCCTATTATTCCATGCTTCTTCTGTCCAAAACCACTTTTTCTTTAAAAGCTAGCCATCTGCTGAATTCATTCATTCGAGTAGGTAAACATCATGGTTTCCTGATTCATTCAAAGATATTATTGCAACCTAG
>JAVBJR010000984.1:0-4946 GCA_031546965.1 Dysgonomonas sp. | reverse complement strand
ATTGATGATGAGCCAAGCAAAAATGACATCAACTGAAAGTGGTAGCAACATTCATATCATTTCGGATTTAGCGGCATGGCTAAAACCAGTATTGTTAATGATAACAGAAGAAAAATGATTGTTTTATAAAATTACTGATGTTCTTTTATTATTAAATGTGTTTTAATCCATTTGTTTATAATTCTTAAAGATGACGTAATTTAGGGGGGAGGGGGGGGGGAGTTGAGCGATAAGTGACGGTAGATGATTAGGGGGGGAGGGGGGATCAAAAATGAAGGTTTTTCAGATGACGTAATTTATGGACGCTCCCAAAGTCCTGCTTCAGTTTCACTGCTCTGATAACCAGCATCAAGATGGCGTCCTTATCTGGAGTTGGCCGTAAACACGTTATGCAGCGAATGGCTCGACAACAAAGGCTCTATTGAACTCCGTAATCAGAAGCGCCGCGTTCGATTTTCTTTCCCATCATGCGTTGCGGCCGCCTCAGAAGAAAGGAATGGGCATGGCGATGCGAGTTTCGATTGTCTTCTCTCGTCTTTCAACCAGTTTTTCTCTGAATTTCTTCGATTCCAAGGGCAAGAATGGTCAAAAGAGACTACGATTGTGCTGTAGAACGATAAGAGGACCGATTTCCCACTTGTTTTTAACCGGTAAGTCCGTTTTTTGAATCCGTCGACGCGTTAGACCGCAATGAGGTTAGGCCTAGAAGCATGAATTGATTACGTGGTAATCTCGATTTACTCAAACAATCCGTTGGTTTATTGTTGCCCAATACGTGTAATATGGGCTGCTAATAACAGGGTATTCGTTCATTTATTCCGAAGGCTATTTTAAAATGAACAATGGAAATTACAACGCGAGTTTTAAGATATTTAGTCGAGCAACCTGGTGGCGAGATGGGAAAGTGTTGGTCTTCCATAGTGAAAATCGCAAAATGGATTACGCAATAGGACTGCAACAGGTGCAATGATTGCGCAATTGGTGCACAAGTCATATACGGCATTAAATTATTTATTTACAATATGCGAATTTATTTTATTTAGCAATAAACTCATGATGTCCTTATCTCAATAAATTAATTCCCATATGAAATGATGAATATTAATATGCCTATATGTATATCCGTATGTGTATTAATTTATTTCCTGTTCTTTCACATTTCAGTAAGTCTGCTATTCATTATATTATTATAAATGGTAAAAAATTAAAGAGGATTGTTTCCATTTTAGATTGGAAATCAAAGTTGAAGAGGATTTGGGAAGACAATGATGTTGGTTAATAACTCCGTGAAGTGAAGCGTCGTTGATCGTCTTTCCCATCGTGCATCGGGGTGAAAAATTTTTCTGAAAAGGAAAGCAAATGGGCCTAAACAATGGACGTTTGATTTTGTTCTGCTGACTTTCAACCACATTATTCGACCAATTCAACAATAAGAACTGCCCAAAGACACTGCAATTACATCACAACGAGTGATGGAGACTGAATATCATCATGCTTCTGACAGTAAGTCCATTTTTATTGCTCATTACTACATCACGTGTAGTAGATCTCTGAGGTATAGGTCTATTGTATACCAAGATACACTCTAGTATACAGACTACTTTCCAGAAGTGTTCTCCATATTTGGAACAGTCAAGTCGTTCCCACAACTCTAAAGATATTTATTATTGTCTATTTATTGTGTTTCTATGTCTGCGTTGTACTACATAGTTCATTCATGGAAATAGTAATCTGCATTTCAATCCCCATGATTGGACCATTGAACTACTTGTCCCATTACTGCTGTCCCATCTTTCTGCTATGTGATGCATAAATCTGGTTTTCCTTTGAGGAAATGAATTTTGAAGAGTATTTGGTAAAGGTTTCTGCTGATGTATAATGATGTGCAGATGATTTTGCACAATTTGGTTTATTGTCAACAAAGCATTCATTATTGCCGAAGTTTTGCCCCGAAACAAATATTTAATATGCTGTGAATTTCACCAGGAAATAATGTAACAAATTCTGGCGTTGCTTACAGTACTTAACAATATTAGGCAGTGTAGCATATAACTGCAAAGAATTGCGTGCAGTTGCTTTGATACATTTTTCTACGTCATGTGCGAAGTTCAGATAACCAGATATTGCATGGTTATTATAGTATAAGGCAGCAAGCGGCCGTATATCTATTCTTTTTGCAGCAAATTTGTCCAGTGGAGCATGTTGGTCGATTTAGAGAAGCAAAATCGCAGAATTCCCCTTCTGTAGCATCGGTTGTTATAGGTCTCTGGCATGGTTTATTAACGACACTTGTTGGGCATGGATCTCCTGCAATACGTTAAAAGTTTATCCATGGTACATATATACACAATTTCTTCATGGCTGTTTTCAATACCTGGTGGTGGTGTTGTTGTTAAGGGAGGCTGAGGATCCTTTATGCGGCATAATGCCACGTAGGGTGGATTTGCTATATCAATGCAGCAAATTTCATCTTCGTAGCAGTCTGCCCCTGATGTGCATGTGCACTCATTAAAAGATCCATCTGTCGGTACTTTGCACGGAGAAGTCAGTCCACTGCAGGTTGTAACTGTAATCACATTTACCCCATATGTAATTCAATTCTGCTGGGTATCTGGCGAGATTGTCTCATGGGTAAAATTGTAAGTAAATAAATGCATGATTATATGCCTTACAGAAATTTTATTAGCCTGCTGAATATTTAAGTAGGGCTACATGACAAGCTGCAAGAAGTCTGCATGCAAAGAACTTATTGTGCAGCTTTTGTGATAATAGCTGCAGAATACATTCCTGCAGACTTCATGCAAATTGCCACATACTCTAAAGTATGCGGCAGACATGTCGCAAGTGTTTAATTGTTTCACTTGCAGACCTGTTGCAGCACTGCAAGAGAAAGAAATTTATGGTAGGATTTTATATAGACGAAATAAGATTGCAATGGTTTGTGCAAGCAAAAGTTGTATTTATTGGAATTGAAAAGGTGGAAGAGTGTTGAACTGTGATATGGCATTTCTTGCAACAAGTTGCTATTATTATGTACCCACAGAGGAATTTCATGGACGTGAAATCTTCACATGACAATGCTTCGGCACCGAATCATACACACTAAGAAATATAGGAGTTCAGGAACACCTTTAAAGGTGTTTGAATGATGTCACGAACTGAACTCCTTTTTAAGAGTTCTGGAACACCTTCTTAAACTCCATGTGACTAATTAGCATATTTTAGGAGTGTCAAATGGTGTTATAAGGCTCTTCATTTATAACAGAGGGTGTTTGAAATGGTGTATACTTCAGAAACACTTAAGAAACACCTTACACACGCCATTTTTTCTTAGTGTGTATGTGTGTATTGCTCAATGTTTTTACTTTTAAATTAAATATAATAAGAAACTGAGTCAATATATAACAAAATCAAGCAAGACCTGCAACTTATCATGTGCTCTTACTTGGTAATGTTGTAGTTGCAGCAAGGGGAACTGTTGTAATTGGAGTTGTAGTAGTGGGAACTATTGTAGTAGTGGGAACTGTTGTTGTAGTAGTGGGAACTGTTGTTGTAGTTGTGGGAACTGTTGTAGTAGTGGGAACTGTTGTAGTTGTAGTAGAGGGAACTATGGGTTCTTCTGCTGGATCAGTGCAGCATGCTATTACAAGAGCTGAATCGATGCAGCATTTTAGTGGTGCTGTGCAGTTTACGTTGCTTTGGCAGGTTTGCTTTGCTGCACAATTCACTGGTTGACACGACTGTCTTTCATCTTAATTTCAACATACAGGATGTTACTTATAAAAGAATTTCAGGTGTGACGATGATCTTGGTGCAACAGTTGTTTTACCTGGTCCTTCAAAGCGCTTTATTACGGCATCGTACTTGTTCAGGCTTTGAGCGTAAGCAGTCAATAAAATGCAGACTGTCAGTAATGTCACCACTGAAGTGTTTGTCATCTGTTAAGAGGCATTTTAAATTAATATCTGTAGTATATATACTATATTATTTTCAAAAGAGGTGACCTAAGACAAATTTTAAGCCAGTTTGCGAAAACAGGGTTCATATATGCCTCAAAGAAATCTGGAAAACTCAGGGAATTAAGATTGTAGCTTTACAAATTTAGGGAAAACTGAGGAAATTTGCTGACTTTTCTGTCAAAACAGGGAAAACTCGTATTAATAAGAACTATGTAGACTTACCTTTATACTTGTGATGTGGAGCTGGATTTGATTTGGACTGCTGTCAAGCCTGACACTGTTCCCATGAAGTTGAAGCTGTATTTATATTCCTATACCTCGTTTAAACTGTTCATTCATGAAAGTTATACTATTCCATATAACTCATACAAGTCCAAACATTGCGAGGCGAATTGGCATATTTCGCTTAATCCCTAGGCAATATTGCAATAAATCAACAGATGAGCTTTTATGTAGATTATAGTAGTGGCTTCTTAAAACTCATAAAAGGATATACTGTATAGGAACGAATGCTATATATATATGTGATTTATGCATATTTGCCGACTCTACATCGTCATAGTCACTTTTATAACAGCATATGTGAATAGTTGAAGGACAATTTATTGTAGAGCGCCATTTTCATTGAGGAGAGACTATATAAAGCACATTGAATTATTGAAAGAATTCAATGTGCATGGATCACAAAAGATTCAAATTGAAATGCCATAAATGAAAATGCTTGGTTAAAATATGCACCAAGTATAAGGTCTGCAATTATTTTTATGGTAGGGGAGACCGGGGATGAATGGACCATTTTTTGCGTCACAATTTATTTTAGAAAAACTAAAGCGTTTCAAGAAAATCGCGCATATGGCCATTATCTGCTATACATCGTAGTTTGTTTGTATATTTTTCGTATTTGCTTGCGATCATTATTACGCCCAGGAAAAATTATTGAAACCAAAATGAAAAATGGTCCAAAACGCCCCTACCTATGGGTGTAAC
>JAVBJR010000507.1:0-3438 GCA_031546965.1 Dysgonomonas sp. | reverse complement strand
GAAATGAGTGGGAAGGTCACGTGATGAATGCAAATCGAAAATGGAAACTGCATTATGGCTGGCTGGTGTAGTTTACATCGGTGAGTAATCTGTTTTGTAATTTGTACTTTTCTTGGTTTCATTTTCATGGTGATGAAAAACTTTTTATTTTCACTACTGTTAGCTAGTGCTAAAATTGGATGTTATTCATATGATATGCGCGTATAGTTGCCCTTGAAAGTTAAATTACGGAGTAGGAAATTACTGTTACTGCGTGGTATACATTTGGGTATACATATATAATTGACTAACATTGAAATTGTTATTTACTCCAAGTGTATGAAGAAAACAGTCCTTATATAAGGACCACAAATTAATTTCGTAAATTATTACTATATAATATTAATTATGCACTTGATATAACTTGATTGTCTGGAACCACTAGTAATATTCCCAATTTATTATTGTGTCTATTTTGGTCTATATTCTAAATGTGAAATCCTCATCATAAATTTGAAAAAAAAAACATTTGTGTCTTTCAAACTAATGGTCCTCTACAA
Organism: Dysgonomonas sp.; assembly: GCA_031546965.1. Lineage (GTDB taxonomy): Bacteria > Bacteroidota > Bacteroidia > Bacteroidales > Dysgonomonadaceae > Dysgonomonas_A. The sequence continues at coordinate 2,899 of JAVBJR010000507.1, read as the reverse complement.
CTTTCTAATTGACAACAACCACCTTTTTACGGTTTTCGATTTATTGTTTAAAAAAAGTTTGCTGGAAGTCAAATGTCACTTGGCTATACGATCCTCCCCAACTCTTTACTATTAACATAATGTAGATAAGATTTTTAACCAACTGCAATTTTGTACAATATGAAGAAATCATGTTACGTGGAACACCCTGTATACAACAGTCTGTGCATTTCATATCTGTCCGTATTTGCGGTATGGTGTACTGTTAAGATGGCTACCTATCCTTCATCCCAGATTCATGTATAGTAGATGGTCATAATGTGCTAGTGAACCTTTTTAAACCTTGTAATTGCTCATAATCATGTGTATTGAAGTGAAAGGGTTATAGGTAACCTTCCTGGGTGCTTACGGTAGAGGGATTTAAGAGGAAACTTGATGAGTTTTAAAAAAAATTCGATTGGATGGGACGGTTATATTTTACATGACATGGGCAACCTAGTTGGGTCAAGAGCCTGTTGTTGCCTGACATATTGTACAGTATTGGGAAAAGTGGGAAGCGGTTTCAGGTTTTGGCAGCTTCTTATCAGGTTGCAGGTCCACATGCTGATGTGCTAATTGGACCAAGTGAGGCCAATGGGTCCAATGACTATACTTTCCTTTTAAGGGTAAGAAGATAATACAGGGTCTGTGGAGGGTGTAGCATGGGCAGGTCGTCGCCCCAAGAGGAGTGAAGAGGTTGCGCAAGGCAAAGTAGTTCCCACGCATTTATGGTGAAGGAAGAAGTGGGTAGACATCTTGTTTGGAAAGTGAAGCTTGGTCAGGATTGGTGCAGTGTTTTGGCGGATGGCTACTAATCACTCTCATTGGCTGCGATGGGTGTTAGACCCACCCTCCATAGACCCTGTATTACATTCTTACCCTTAAGGGAAGCATAGAGCGGAAGTTGGGTCTGCGGACTAAGGGTTAGCACGCTTGATAGTGTATAGAACCCGTTAGCACCAGGATTATTATTATTATTAGTATAGAGCAGAGATATTGATTGGCCCATCAGAATGCAGAGCTGCCACCTGGTGGGAGGCTGTCAAAACCTGAGGCCATACTCACTTTTCGCTTAGTATCTTAACAATGCGGGTGGAGGTAAAGCCGAAGAAACTCCAGAGAAAGGGGACAGAGGTCTCGGCTTTATTATTAGTTCCCGTCTCACCAGGTGGCAGCTCTGTATGCTATGGGCGTGGCTACTGCCATCTTGATCGGTTTGCAATATTGGTATTTTTCAATAAAAACCGAGCACCACCATGCCACAATGTGTGATAAAGTACATCTGTGTCTTTTCGATTTGAAGGGTTCCTTGTCCTGGTAACAGCATACTAGTCCTTACTGACACCCACACAAAGGGAATCGTAATTTTGTGTCAGTTCACCGGTCTTGGAACCAACCTACTACTATAAATAAAGTGCACTCGATATAGTGCACTACTTGTTTACTGGTCTGCTGTGTTATTGCGAACCGGATCTGTTACCATGTTCATTTTGATAGCTGCTGCTTTATAGGTAGTTTCCTAGATTGATTGTTGCGTAGTTCTCTCCTATATAAAGCGGATTTGTGTAAAAAGTTTGCGGGTTATTGTTTCGGTGTCCATGACCTGTCCTGCTCACAATTGAGACCCAACGTTGTGTGGTGTGTTTTTATATTTCAATCCATTTGGCAGCTCTGGTCGGTGGCAGCCGGATCAAGCCGTCACCCAATCTTCGCGAGAGCAGGATTTAGTCCTCACATCTATTGTAACATGAGAGAAAGGCCTTGTTATTGACTTTGTTTATTGTCTGCCATAGGCACACGTGACAACCAACAAAAATGTTTCGGATAATAGTATCCTGGAAATTTTTCTACCCTCGTATAGCGCAAATTCCATATATGGTATAGTTCAGGATAAAAGAAAAATGTTTTGTACAAAATACGTGCCACATTTTTTCATTGTTCACATATTGCAATATATGTTGCATAGAATGGAACAGCATGGTACGAGTATGATGAATATTTCACCAGGTGGCACTGTTTGATGATTTAACTGTATTGCATTTTGGATTTTGTCAGAAGAGTTTAGTTAAATTACAGGTACGTGACATGGACAACCTTCATACGATTGTTTTTGGGATCAGCAAATACAAAATAAAATGTATATTATTGTTTGCTATGTGCAAGTACAATTTGTAGTGAATATATGGATTTCAAAATCCATCTCATTTTTTTGCAAACGTCACGCAACATCATCTAGCTCCACAAGAGGACAAACTTCAATTTTTAGGTTTATTGGGTAGTACCCAGTACCAAATTGACTGTGTATCTCAACCCTGTTGAGAGTGGTATGACACTTGTAGAAATTTGTAGCAATATTGCTTATAAATGAACCATATTGTGTGACGGCTACACTGCGATGCCTACACGTGAAAATTATATTGAAGGTTTGCTTGGCAGAAAAGCTTTCTGTTAGGGCAGTGGTGCAACCTGATATAGTCTGCGAAAGGTATATTGACACAGAACAATCAATTGCAACTGAATGATTGAAGTCTTTTCCTCCCTTTAAAAAAAAACACTCCTGGAGGAATCGCGCAATATGGTGTGCGTTTCACGAAAGATGGCGGTCGAGATGGCCCCTCCCCGACCTGTCTACTGCTTTTTGGGGGGTTTGGGTATTTGAAGCTTGCTGCTGCATTCCAAATCATGACGTCACTGGGTAAAGGTGTACACGCAACAGCAAGCCTCAAATATACCCAAACCCTCCAAAAACCAGTAGTCAGGTTGAGGATGAGCCATCTTGACCGCCATCTTTCGTGAAACGCACAGTACATACAACACTTTTGCAAGTTTGGTGCTCGATGACATTGCGGTGTGCAACATTTACCTCTTTGGCAATTGCATT
>JAVBJR010000556.1:0-2932 GCA_031546965.1 Dysgonomonas sp. | reverse complement strand
TGTGCATTATCACAACTGCAGGATTTCAAGTTTTTCCAGAAACATGGAAAAAGTAGTTGCCATTAGATAACATGCAAAACAGTGGCGCCGTCTAGCGCCTCAGAGCGTCCCCAAAACATCTGTTGAAAATCCCCTTAAATTATATTTTAAAGAGATCAATACATTACATTTTAAAAGAAATGAATGGATTATGCTAAGCAATTGTAATGGTTGACGAATGTAATTTATTACACATATAGTGACGGAAGGTTATTGTTATGCAGGGGGGGGGGGGTAAGTGCTCTGCTGCTGGTTGGTGGGATCCTCCTGCGACGGAACACAGAAACGATGACATATACTTACATGACATTATTATTATTTACATTATACCCTAAACAACGTACAAAATTGGATTGCTGCGCAGGAGGTAATAAATATCTCGTATGTCACGCTACACCGCCGAATGTAATGTAACAACATCATAACACACTTACATTTCTGTACATACGTAATAATATTTGTCGTCTTTAAAATAATACGTTATTATTGTAATTGTACATTAGATTACACGACGACGACGACGACGACGATATAATACACCAATATCATAACGACTACATAAACTGTACGTACATTGTTACTCGTGCGTATCGTATCTATAATAACGATTAAAAATACGGTGATTAATTTTTAATAAAACAAAAACAAAACAGATTGCACTCTCGCAACATACTTGCGCAGGATAACATTGTCGTGCAATGTTCAGTTGCCGACTGCGCAATAACTGAACGTGGGTGACGTCACGCAGTATCGCGACCAGAACGCCTACATTCTAGACAGTTGCGGAAGTGCTATTTCCTTGGGTTTTTGGTATACTTTATTTCACATAACATTGTTTTCTGTTCATTAATTTATTATTTTCACATACACTTTAAAGTATAAAATAAGTATAAAAATGTTATTTCGTTCAGTATTTTACATCTATTGATGTTTAACACGGTTCTACCGTCCAACCCACTTGTTGTTTAATAATATACACTTACTTTCGATGATTCGGTTTCTTTTTCAAATAACACTCTTTCTTTGCCTTAGATAAATTTGATTTGCAAATGTAGTTTCATTTTTAAAAGAATTTGTTAATTCAAGTATTTTCACAAATTAATTTTAAACGTTTCAATTATTTTGGTTTCAATGCATTTGTGAAATAAATGCATTTCACATAAACGGTTTAATTCTTAATTTTTTTGGTTTTCTTGTACACCAGGTTTTTTCTCTTGCTATTAGTTGCTTTTAAGTCAGTTTGTGTAATGTGTTGGGGTTTTGAAATCACTTTACGATTGAATCGGTTTTGAAATGAGTTGACGCGCGGTTTGCGGTATCGCGGTTCAGTTGGTTTTCAGATGTTAGGAATGTATTTGGTGTTTGGGGTGGGTTTTGCTGGAAAGCAGTTGGTTTTTAAAGTGGTTCATGTCGTATCGGGGTTTGTAATCCATATGTCATAGTTTTATTTTTTTATTTATTTTTTTTAAATTATCGTGTATTGTGCCTGAAAATAAGTTTTGTTTTTCGATGCTTTCGGGTTTTAAGTGGCTTTACGGTTTTACTGGTGGGTATTATACACCAGGTTACAATTTATTGGTCCGTTCTGTGCTTTGAATCAATGTTTTGAAATAGATCGACCAGTCCTAATTGAAATAGATTACATTATAAATGAATAAGCAGTGTGTATAACCATTTGACGTATACGTTGGGTTTGGAATACTGACTTAGCGCAAATCACGTACGTTATACGACGTAACATACGTACTGACGTCATCTGGCAAGGTTTCCCCTGCACTCTTCTCACAAATAAACAGACGTCGAATGACGTCATACGTATGTTACGTCGTATAACGTACGTGATTTGCGCTAAGTCCCTATTAAATTACGTTTTCAATCAATTAAACAAGAACCTGTTATTTAAACGGATTATGTTTTAATAAAAGCAATGCACACTGTTGTCAATTCCTGTTTTTTATTTGTTTTTGGGTATTTTACGTTGGTCGGTTTCGCAGTCAGTTTACAATTGAATTGGGTTTATTGGAATCCGTGTTATAACTCCATCGAGTGGTTAAAATCAGTTGATACAATAATAAGTTATTGGGTCCTTTCAATCAGTTTAACAAGCTATTTTTTTGTTTTGTTTTTAAATTGCTTTTCGTTATTTATCGTGTTTGGAATACGTGTGGAAACGTAATAAGGCGTTAAGGCGCTTCCGTCGGTGGTGTTTGAGGAAACAGGAAAAAGCCAAAGATTCCGCAATTGGATTCCAGCCGGTTTTCTGTTTGCGACGCAGGTGGCGGACGCTTGCAACGGTTTCACGCGCGAACACGTGCACGGTGCCTGGTTTCAAAACAGACTTTTTTGGTGATCGGTGTCGAGCGTTATTAAAGGAGATAGGACAGGGCGGGAAATGTGGACTATGACCAACCCTGCCATTGGGTAAATTTGGACTACCCACCAATTAGTCTGTCCATGATTGGCCAGAACGGGTTCAAGAGCCCGGGCTCTTGGTCCACTTTTCCCACCCTGTCCTTTCTCCTTTAAGTATAACGTATTAATTTTGCTGAAATATAAGTTATTGATTTTTTTTTCGTTCAAATGCGGATTAATGGTATTGCGTTCACAAAACAAACCCCAAAAAATTCATTAAAATGTTGTGTACTTATTTATTTATGTAAATTGTTATTTATTGGTGTATTTGAAATGTAATTCATTTATGTACTGAACGTATAACTTATTATTAATGTTTTTTTTTAATTATTATTTATTGATTCGATTACAGTATATGATTCATCAACGTACTTGCAATACAATTTGTGAATGTGTTAATAAACGGTATCGTTCGTTCATGTATTTGAAAATGTAATTAGTCCATTTTTGTTTTAAATGTACGTCATGAACGCATTTATTA
>JAVBJR010001209.1:0-4003 GCA_031546965.1 Dysgonomonas sp. | reverse complement strand
CCACAAATGTTACTACTTTTGTAACCACAAATGTTACTACTTTTGTAACCACAAATGTTACTACTTTTGTAACCTCAAATGTTACTACTTTTGTTACCACAAATGTTACTACTTTTGTAACCACAAATGTTACTAATTTTGTAACCACAAATGTTACTACATTTCTAACCACAAATGTTACTACATATGTAACAACAAATGTTACTACATTTGTAACCGCAAATGCTACTACAAATGCAACTGTAGGCGAAGCACCACCGGCTCCACCACAAACAGCAAGATGGTGGCTACCACAAAAATCAAGATGGCGGGCTCCAGCAAGTGAGATGACATCATACCCATTGAAAATTTGCTTCATGTAGCCCGTATGCCAGATAGATGAAAGCAAAAACGTATTCTACGTTAAAAAAGCATTCAGAGGAACTGGATCAAAGAAATAAAAATTATAAATAGTGTATTGAACCATTGAACTTCTTGTTTATATCGTTATACCTGAATCGTAAGCGTATCGAACGGTATCAAACTGTATCGATGCTGTTTTTACATGCATCAAACGGTATCGATGCAGTTTTTATGTGTATCAAATGGTATCAAACTGGAGAGCGCCGTAGGTAGTCGGAGGGGAAAGATGTGTGCTGACGTCGCTCCTGAGTTGGGCGTTGGCCAAGCAAGAAATAGAGACGCAGTAGTCGAAGAAGTTAAAAAGAAAGACGTATAAGGGTGAAGAAAGGTGCTAAATACGACAGAAGGAGAAAACAAGTGGTGGAAAGAATGATTAGTTGAATGTGAATTGGAAAGGGAACGACAGATAGTGTGATCGAAGAGAAGAAGTGGAGATGGGATTTTTACAATGTGGCTGGGCGTGGTCGTGAAGACGCGGACGTGGCAATATAAAATAACATTAAAGAAGGGGAGAAAATAAACGAACAACGGGAAAGAGAAGGGAAGTGGAGCCATTGCAAAGGAATTTCTATAAAAGGCGAGTAATGGGAAGAATTCGAAAACTATCGACGATCAACTGGAGGAAGCGGCAGCGGTAGCTGCTACGAGGGATTGAGAACCAAGAACGAGGCCTGGATAAGCAAAGCGAGGAGAGACATAAACACAGAGAAGCAGAAGGACACAAGCGAGCTGAACGAGAAAGGATTAAGAGAAAGGAAGGGATACACGGCAGAAGTGGCAAGAAAGGAAGAAGAGAGCGGTAGCTGGCGAAGCAGAGTGGTAAAAGCACTACAAGATTGGAGGCAGTTCCACAAGCGGGTACTGCCGGCAAAGAAAAGTGTGGTTATAATAGAGGAGTGGCGATAGAAATAAATATTATTGCAATTAAAGAAAGTGTGGGACGCAGGCAGAGAAGGCAGGAGCAGAAAGGAAGCGGACGGACGGATGGAGAATAGGTTGCGGTCGGTAAGTCTCACGCAGTCGGATCGTATTAAAGAAAAGGAAAAAGCCTGTGCTGAGCCATTTAAAACAGGAGGATTGTTTCTATCACCTCCAACAAAAAAGATGACGCAAGAAAGCGAGAAAGTGAGAATGGAGGAAAAAGATAAAGCGTTAGAGGAAAGAGAATTGAAGAGGAGACGGGAGCCGGAGACATTGGAGGAGAAGTTGGATAGTTTTCTGGCAATAATTGTAGAAAGGATGGATCGCGTGGAACAGAGAATGGACGATTGGAAAAAGACATATGAAGATTTACACGGAGAGATAGAAGCAGAACGAAGGTACCGAGAAGAAGACAAGCGGGAAGGGATATAGAAAGAGAAATAGAAAAGGAGAGGACGAAAAACATGCAAAGCCATATAGGAGCCCTGGAAGAGAAAGTGGATGCGTTGGAGAATAGGAGCAGAAGGGCGAATTTAGTGATCAAAGGGTTGCCGGAGGAGAAGGGAGAAACTTGATTACAGTCCGAAAGAAAGGCACAAGAGGTTTTCAAGAAACATTTAGGATTGAGTGGAGTTGAAATAGTGAGAGCGCACAGGGTAGGGTGGACACAGGGAGATCGACAAAGACAAATCGTTGTCAAATTCGGAAAAGAAAAAGAAAGAGAACAGGTGATCAAGATAAAGAACAAGTTGAAGAACACTGAGATATACATCGATGAAGACTTCTCACCGAAGTTACGAGCAGAAAGGAGACAATTATTTGAGGTGGTACGGGGAGAAAGAGCCCAGGGAAGAAGAGCGACAGTGCGATACAATAAGGTGGAAATCGAAGGAACAATATTCAAGTGGTGTAAAGGAAAGTAACAATTGGAGCTGGTGGAAGGATGGAGCCAGAAAAATGGGGAGAGAAGAGGCAACTAAGGAAGCGAGAGAAACTGTCTTTGATATCATGAAACGTAGCAGTGGTGATGAATAAAAATAAGGAATTTTTAGAAGAGATGAAGAGATTTGACGTTGTGATAATGTTAGAAACGTAGGTGGAGGAGAAACATTGGGGGAAGTGGTGTAAAACCTTACCGGAGGGATATACATGGGAAAGGGTTGATGCACAGAGGGTGTCTAATAAAGGGAGAGCAAAGGGAGCAATCTTGTTTGGGGTGAAGAAAAAGGACGGGGTAGAGGAGTGGAAATGTACAATTAAAAATAACGTGATACAATGGCGGGGATGTTGCCAGGAGAAAGAATTGTCGATAGTGGCAGTTTATAATGCGGTGGGTTGGGAGAAGTTACAAGACGAATTAAAGGAAATGGTAGAGGGTGACAATGTACATTTGCTGGTGGTGGGGGATATGAATGCCAGGATGGGAGAAGAGAAATTGGTGATAGTGAGCGATGAGACAGAAATAGAGCGGAGGTCTAAGGATTTAACAACAAACGCGGGAGGCATAAGAATGATGAATTGGCTGGAGGAAGCAGGATTGATTGTACTGAACGGGTGGAAAATGGGAGATGAAGGAGGAGCAGGGACATAGGTAGCGGAGAGGGGAAGTTCGATAATAGACTACGGGATTGCAAATGGGAGAGCAGAGAGAGAGGTGTCAACATTCAGAGTAGGGGAGATGGAAGACGAACATACATGTGGAGTAAGGAGGGTGTACAAGGATACCGGGAGAGACTGGGGGACCGAGGATGGGAAAAGTACAAGGAGGAAACAGTGCAACAATGTTGGCACAGACTGAAGGTAGAAGTAGAACAGGCCCATCCAAGACAGAAGTATAGGCAGAAACAGGGAGGGAATCAAAAGAGATGGTGGACAAATGAATGTGTTGAGTCCAGGCAAAGAATGAGAAAAGGTCTAAGGGAACTGAGAGCAAGGAAGGAAGAATGGGACGTGAAACGGCATCAATATTTAAGTGCGAGAAGGCAATACAAACAAGTATGTAAGGAGAGTATCGTAAAGTGGAAAAAGAAAATAGAGGGGGAGGTAATGGCTATAAAAACGGAAGAAGATTTTTGGAAATTTGTCAATAAAGGTAGACGACACAGAACACGAGTAAGGGGTGGGATACCGGAGGAAGAATGGGTAAAGCATTTTGAAAAACAGTTGAGTGGAGAGGGGGGATAGGAAGTAGATGGAGAGAAGTAGAATTGGGAAATGGAGAAATAGAGGAGCAATGGGAAAGAGAGGTTACAGAGGAGGAAGTGAACGAGGCAATAGGAAGGGTGCCAATACATAAAGTGACAGGGACGGATGAGATAGATAATGAAACATGGAAATATGCAACTAAAAGTGTCCGACAAGGATTAGTGGACTTATTTAATAAAGTATGGTGTAGTGGAGAGATTCCCGTAGATTGGGGAGTTGCAATAGTGATACAGATATATAAAAGTGGGGAAAAGAATGACCCGAATTTACTACAGAGGGATATCATTATTATGTACGGCCTACAATATTTTTGCGACAATTTAGAACAAAAGATTAATGGGGTGCGCGGAAGAAATGGGTAAATTACCAGAAAATGAAATGGGATTCCGGAAGGGAAGGGGTACGAGAGATGGTGTTTATGTGTTGCATACATTAGTAGAAAAGTAATTTGTAAAGAAGAGAGGTAAATTATATG
>JAVBJR010000537.1:0-2944 GCA_031546965.1 Dysgonomonas sp. | reverse complement strand
TGTAGGATGATTCAAGAATTATATATCTTGAGGCCAGATAGGTTTGGATTGAACCTCGTGCATGGTTTGTGAATTAGAAACACAATCTTGTGAGTCATGTACTACAACAGAAACATTGACTAAGCTCTCAGATTGCAAGAGAAGATTCAAAGTTCATTCTTTTCTTCATTCAAATAAAATTAAGCACTAGAAATGCAACTTTAATCCAATGGGATGAGAACAAATTTACATAATATACCTGAATTTCTTGGTAAAAATTTAAAAAATTGTTGTTGGAAATAACAAAGTACTCCATGTCCATTTTGAAAATAATTTTGTTTCAGAGAATTATCATGGTACATATATATTATAGAGGAACTAGAAATCACAATAATATATGTAGTACTACATTATAGGGAAATGTAATATTCTGGGGGAATTTGTGGGTGAATCTTTGATTTTTGAAGTTGTTTTTAAGTCCTGAATTAATTAATGATGTGAACTTTAATTTACAGGACGTATTCCTCATCTGCTTCTCATTAGTGAACCCAGCATCTTTTGAAAATGTTCGAGCTAAAGTATGTACAGTTCTGATTCTTGTTTTTATCTATATTAGGCTATACAGGGTTCATACCACTCGGGGAAACCTGGAAGACCCAGGGAATTTTAGATTCCACCTAAAAATTCAGGGGTTTTGTTACAAATTTTGACTAATAAGCTAGAAAAATTATGGAAATTGATATACATGAGTAATATGCAACAATTTGAATGTGTTTTAAATTACAATTATTTAGGGAAATTGTTGCAATAAAAATAGGTTAACCTGCATATAAATATCAGGGTTTCCACAGAGTCTGGGAAGTTTTTAAAAGTAATTCTTAATTTTGTTTTCCGGACCTAGCTGGAAAAATTATGGAAAATTGGAATAATTGTGTTTAGTTTTGAAAAAGGTATGGAAAAGGGTTGAAAGTTGATAAAACAAGAACAATACAATTATAAGTTAATACAATTGATTTAATTAGTGTGATGAATTATTTTCTTTAAAATTGAATGACAACAAAGATATCTGGGAGACTATTTTGCTGGTATATTCTTTTTACACATTGTTATACAATATTTTTGAAAATCTCATCTATTTAATAGTCGAATTTAAGGGTCTATCTGGAAAATTTGTTATTAAAGTATAGAAAATGTATGGAAATTTTTTAATGTACTTCAGTGGTAACCCTGTAATACAGTATGCTTTGGAAACTTTGCCTATTAAAGCACTCTGGGAAAATGGTAATATACAGTGAAACTTGTGTATGTTGACCACTGTGTTCCAAAAAAATCCGGTCAACTTTAACAGGTGGTCAACATATTTAAAAATGCATAGAAAATGAATGTAGGGCACTGTACTACTAGTATGCAATACTTAGACACAGAAAATGGCAGCCAGAATTAAAATTATACAGTATAGTACAGTGTTGGGTTAATAAACGTCATTCCGGGGAAATTTCGGCAGCCAACATGAAGCCAATTGGCCGATGACGTCATTATATACCCCTATGACTAGGGATTGCAAAGATAGTCATGTATGGTGTCAAATTACAGGACAGGAAATTTCTTATTCAGTGGTCAACATGTAAGGGTGGTCAAGTTAACAGGTTTCACAACATATCAAAGTTAGGACTATTCACTGATTATTATATAAACGTTGCACCTGCTGTTTTATATATACAGCAAAAATTGTGTACGTGGACCACTAGCTGTTCAAAAACAATCCGGTACACTTTAACAGGTGGTCAACATACTAAAAAATGTATAGAAAATGAATGTAAGACACTGTACTACTAGTATGCAATACTTAAACACAGAAAATGGCAGCCAGAATTAATATTATACAGTAGTACAGTGCTGGGTTAATATGAGCCAATCCGGGGAAATTTCGGCATCCAGCATGAAGCCAATTGGCCGATGACGTCATAACATACCCCTTATGACCATGAATTACAAAGACAGTCTTCCATGGTGTCAAATTAAAGGACAGGAAAAGTTCTGTCAATTAAGGGAACAATTGACCATTTTCACTAAGCAACTCCCATTGCCAATATGGAGGCTGAAGCGAGGTAAAAAAATACGCAATCTGATTGGCTGAAAACAAGTTTTCTCACTAAGGACGCCATTTTTCGAACGTTTTTTCAGCCAATGACAGAACAATGAAAAGGGTCAATTGATCCCATTTATTATAATACGGTGGTCAACTTAGTCAGGTGGTCAAGTTGACAGGTTTCACTGTAGTAATAACAGATTGGTATGAACCTGGGTTATTAAAGAGTCGATTTATAATGATAGATTTGAAAAACTGGGATTTGTTTTTGGTTAACAGTGGTATCCGGAGGTGCGACATCACTGCCCCAACACACCTATAATACTTGTTGGCACGAAATTGGATCTAAGGGAGGACAAGGAGACTATTGAGAAGTTAAAGGAGAAGAAGCTGGCACCCATCACGTACCCTCAAGGTCTGGCCATGGTCAAGGAGATCGGAGCGGTGAAGTACCTGGAGTGCTCGGCACTGACGCAGAAGGGTTTGAAGACTGTTTTCGACGAGGCCATCAGAGCAGTGTTGTGTCCTCAACCGAAACCCAAGAAAAAGAAACACTGCGTACTGGTGTAGCGTAAAAATCCCTTAAATCAATACCATGACAAATTACACAGCAAAAACAAAACAGAAAGCAAGTTATTATATAAGGTAGAAATGAAATTTTGCGAGAAAGCTGGCGGATTTTTTTCGCCGCGTCACAACCCAATCCCTCTTGTTATTTATCGCGATTGTTACACAGAGTTTTTTGACTTTTTCCTCTAATGTTGAAACGGTAAATGATGGTCATGATGATGATGGTAAATAATAGTTTAGAGTTTTGCTGTTGGTGCAAAAACTGTCTACGCGCATTTCTGCTTCGCTTCATTTTGTCTTCCAATT
>JAVBJR010001072.1:0-5492 GCA_031546965.1 Dysgonomonas sp. | reverse complement strand
AAAATTGCGTGCGGGAAAGTTGCGGACTCAATTAAAAATTAACGGGTAGCTATTTCGAAAAACTAACGACTGTACGTTGTTGTGGATGTGTTGGAGTACCTAAGGTTTCAGCGGTTTTCGAGAATTAGTATTCGTTATGGTTTACGAGCGAAAATGGCACAAAAATGTATCAAAAATCCTGTTTCGGAGTTCCATTTTCCATCGTAAACGATAACGAATACTAACTGGTGAAAACCGCTGAAACCATAGGTACTCCAACACATCCACAACAACGTATTTTTTTTAGTTTTTCGAAATAGCTAACCGCTAATTTTAAATTAAGTCCACAAGTTTCCCGCACACAATTTTCCACTCCCAAAACACGCTCCACCCGGTCGTGCACGATCACCCCCCTTAATAAAATGCAACCCCAGAGAAAATGCTGTGCACTATTATGTACAAAATGCATCATCAGGGTGGCCACTGAAACCGGAGAATGAAATTCCATGACTTTTCAAGGTTTTCCATTACCAGTATTCCAATTTTCCGTGACCATAAAAGCATGCATAACCTTAAAACCACAAGTCAAAAAACAAATCTAAAATGGTACCACAGGATAGTGCTGCAAAAGGTTTCCTTCTATTTGCTGAAAAAGGAAGTGAATGGAATGCATAATAGGCGTCTGTAGAGATTCAACATTTTGTTACACACTGTAATCCTTTCATAAATTATTCCAGAATTAAAATTTTATGTACTTATTAATCATTATATCGGTCTGTCTGGATTGCCAATCTTAAAAAAAGTAGTGACAACAATCTAGCTATAAATTTCCATGATCAGAATTTAAATTCCATGACATTTCCAGGTTTCCATGACCTCATTTCATATTCCATATGACTTTTCCAGGTTTTTCAGTCCTCAGACATTCCATTTTTGTACTTAGTTGTGCATAACCTTTTTTCTCTTGCAAGAGAATATTCCCATGGGAATATTATGGGAATATTCAAGAGTGGATAAATGTATTGATGAACCAGGCAAATTAAATTAATAACTTCAAAATCGTGTCAGATTGCATCACAACTACTTTTCAACTAAATCATGACATTACAGTCTGTTCCACAATAACATGTTTCAAACTACAGTAACCATTTTATAAACCATGTGAAAAATAAATTCACAATCAAATTTATTTATAAACATACCTGCTTTGCTGTTCCTGCAAAAGTGCTTTCCTCTTTTTCCACTTCTTTAAATTGTCGCCTAATTTTTCCGACTGCTTGACATTGCAGATGATAAACAAAATGACAAGCTATCGGCGCAAAAAAGGTGCAATTTCGATGAAAACTCTTGGGAACACGTGCTGAAACCGGCCAAAACAAACATCCACTAAGCCTACTACAAACAGCTGTTGTATCGATGTATCGATGTACAGATGTAATACACATCGATTACGATTTTCTGAAATTATAAACATATAAAATGCAGAATTGCATGAAAATTAATGGCTTTCCAGATAAATAAAATTTATCACTGAACAGATCAATTTTTTGTTTACACTGTGTAAAAGCGATTTCAAGGAAATGGCTCAAAATATAAGTGATAAAATTCAAAAACCTTGTAAAATTATACAAATATATTTTTATTAAATACATAAGGTGTTATTCAAGGAATATCTCTCTTCGGCTGTGGAGCAACAGTCATTTGGATTCAAATAAAATTTACACTGCAGACATACCCAATTTTTCAATATTTGACATTTTCATGAAAAATTGTGCCTACATTAAAACATTTATCTCAGGAGATGTATTGCATTATTTGGAATAATTTTGCCTGTATTATTAAGAAGAACTCCTAGCAATGCCACCATAATCACAATATGAATTGTTTTACGAAACTGAAGGACTTCTGTGCCTTTCTGTAAATGCATGTCTGCAGCTAACACATGCAATGACTCCCCCCCACCACATTCCGTTGTTCACATAATAAGTGAAATAAAAATTGTCCAATTTAAGAATGCATGCTTCCAGGAAATTGTCATCCCTAGCTATCGTAATGATATGTGACATGTTCTTATTGTAAATCATCAAATCACATGTTGCAGTTCCAATCCATGCAATACATCAAGACTTGGACTTGCGTAAAGTATTGATGGCTTCGTTTTAGTGATAGTTCGTTGTTTATTATTTCCAGATATTTAAGATTTGGTTTTCCGTTTTCACTCAGGATGTCCATATTCTTGCATGAAGATGGACATTTAATTTCTAATACTCTTGTTATATTTCCATTTTCTAGAACAATGCCATCAGGGCTTGCACATAGCCAGCCCTGAATTTGATGAATGACCAAGCCACATACTATCACTTTTCTTCCTGTTAACTTTTCATATCGTTGTCTGGCAACATCTTCATATTGGTGTCCATATTCAGCATTTTGCAATGCAATACCCCTTAAAGGTGTGTCTTTCAGCAGCTGTGTAGCTAAAATTGGAAATTCCTTTCGCCGGACTTTAATGTGATGAGCTTTAGCACTATCGGAGATCCTCATTTTTCTTTCTTGAAACCATCTTGAACATGTTGATTGGTCAACTGTACTTAAACAGATTTCCATCACTTTGTCTTCTGGTAAATTTTTATTATTATATTGCATGTTCTGAAAGATCCGCTGATTCTTCTGAGATTGCAAAATGAATGTTATTGCCATAGATGCCTGTTTGTTGGAAGCAATATCACGACATGACATGATAAGATCATTCAAAATTGCTATAGTCATCCTTTCTGCTTCCGTTTTTTCCTCGTGGCGTAGAATATATGCGAGGAAGCAATGAGGCAAATTTTGTGCAATTATTTGTATGGATTGATGAAGACATTTGGTTTCTTCTGTGGAATTAAATCACACACACGTTTCCCTTTTGCATACTTCCTTTTGCCAGCTTCTTTGCTAGACGGCTTGCCCCATTCTTGTGCATTGCTGGTTTTTGAAGTACTTTCTTCATCATTGACAAAATTGCACTACTGCTGCCACATGTTTGCATACACCTGCTATGCCAGCTGGACATGGGCAGAATGCTGCTCAGTTGAAGAAGCAATCTAAAAATATAGCAAAAACAATTAGCTATGCTACAGGCTGCATTAACAGTTATAGCAATAAATAAATCAGAAAATATATTTCTACAAATTCAACTGGCTAGTAGTTTGAATAAATAAGTGAAAAATATTTGTGACTATCACATATTATTTCTTGTACTTGATTTCTATATAATCTGCAAAAAATCATTACTGTTATATTTTTCTCATGGAATATTATTATAGATCTACTTGTAACGGCCCCAGTGCCGTACTGTGTATTTTTTATATTATTAAGAATATTAAGAAGAGAAAACGTTATTTAAAGCTGAAATACATAGAGCAAAATAATCGTAATTAGTCTTAAGAAGTGAATGGTAAGGAGGAGCAGCCATAGCTCTATGAGGGCCCCACTCCCATAATATTTCCACCTAACCATTCAACTTATTTTGTTGGCAATTGTGAGTCATTAATATTCAATTAATTTTAATCCTTAATCTCACAAGCTAATTCTCCTTAAGGTATTATCTCGCCCACAAACACATGGGAATCGACCAGTACCAGAGAAATTAAGAGAGTACATGCATGTTTCGGCCTTCTGGCCTCGTCAGCTGTCTATTAAAACCCGATGTATTAATTGTTAGTACTGAGGTTTGAACCCACAACCTGTGTTACCACATGAAGGTGTGAGATTAATGTGCGACGGGTTGGCGCGGATCCGCGCTTAACGCGGACAAACGTCGGGTTGGCACGGACGAGGCGCGGAATTGGTCGGGTTGGCGCGGACGAGCGCGGAATTGGTCGGGTTGGCGCGGACAACTTAAAATGTCTTTTTACATCATCGCGGACTTTTTAAACTGTTTTTTACACCATCGCGGACTAATTTAATTTATTTTAACACCATCGCGGACTTTTAGAACTGCATTTTACACCATCGCAGATTAATTTATTTTTTTTTACATCATCGCGGACCTTTAAAACTGTTTTTTACACCATCGCGGACCTTTAAAACTTCATTTGACACCATCGCGGACCTTTTAAACATCTTTTTACATCATCGCGGACTCTTAAAACTGCATTTTATACCATCGCGGACTAATTTAATTTATTTTTACACCTTCGCGGACCTTTAAGACTGCTTTTTACACCATCGCCGACTTTTAAAACTGTTCTTTACACCATCACGGACCTTTAAAACTTCATTTTACACCATCGCGGACCTTTAAAACTGTTTTTTACACCATCGCGGACCTATTAAACGTCTTTTTACGCCATAGCAGACTTTTAAAACTACTTTTTACAAAAGTTAAATTAAAGAAGTTAAAAGAAGTTAAATTAGTCCGCGATATTGCGGAATAATTTATCTGTTTTTTTACACTGTCGACTGCTACAAACCCGCAATGTTGGAAAATTAAGTAGTTAAATTAGTCCGCGATGGTGTAAAAAGACGTTTAAAAGGTCCGCGATGGTGTAAAAAACAGTTTTAAAGGTCCGCGATGATGTAAAAATAAATTAAATTAGTCCGCGATGGTGTAAAATGAAGTTTTATAGGTCCGCGATGGTTGTAAAAAGACATTTTAAGTTGTCCGCGCCAACCCGACCAATTCCGCGCTCGTCCGCGCCAACCCGACCAATTCCGCGCTCGTCCGCGCCAAACCGACCAATTCCGCGCTCGTCCGCGCCAACCCGACGTTTGTCCGCGTTGGGCGCGGATCTCTATCCGAGAGAACGGCAACACCGATGTGTCAGTGGCTGAGTGCGCTGAACCACCTTCATGTGGTAACACAGGTTGTGGGTTCAAACCTCAGTACTGACAATTAATACATCGGGTTTTAATAGACAGCTGACAAGGCCATAAGGCCGAAACATGCATGTACTGTCTTAATTCCTCTGGTACTGATCGATTCCCACGTGCTTGTGGGCGAGATAGTACCTTAAGGAGAAATAACTTGTGAGATTAAGGATTAAAAATTAATTGAATCGCAATTGGATAATGGAAAATATTCGTTAGGATACAAAATATTCCAGCTGATGTAAAGGATTAGTCGTGGCAAGAAATATTCCCATTGGTTGCATATGTCCTAAGGGGAATTCCTTTGGGGATTAAGTTGAGACATGGGTTGTGAATATTTTCATTCGTTATGGGAATTTCAAACCCAGACATGGGATGGGCCTAAGTCAAAAATAGCCAATAACTGTTACTTTCGGTTTCAGTTCAAACCCGAGAATTAAGAGCATTAAGAGGATATGCTACCCCTTTCATTCGCCTGCTTTTTCCTCCAGAGGGCGACACTGTTTCCCATGCTTCCCTATGGTGAATTTCATTCCAAGTTTTCTCCTCTAATTTGCATAACTAAAGTTATGGAGATTTTTGAAGCTTCCCGAGTAGGGCATGTACTTCAGAGCTGTGCGATATTTTACAAATTAATCTTGGATTTTGAATAAATAAAT
>JAVBJR010001062.1:0-4805 GCA_031546965.1 Dysgonomonas sp. | reverse complement strand
ACCCGTTAGTCCCACACCAATTCGGTGGCGGCATATCGACGGCACCCATTTGGTGGCGTCCATTCGGCTGTGGCCATTCGGTGGCGTCTTAACTAGCGCCCTCTATAGGGCAATAATCCAAATATAATTCCTTGAACTGCCGCCTTAACTGGTCATGAATGTGCTGCACATAGAAATGCGATAACTGCCATAAACAAGATGGGAAACTTTTGAATCGCAACTATCGTGTACCGCAACGAATAATTGTAATGGTTAGATTGGGGGGTGTAGCAAAATCGCGTATCCAGTGACGTTATGAAACTTTATTGACTTCTCACCAGCCAATAGGGGGCCGCGAGCGCTCTTGCTATTCCAATGATGTCACACCGAACTGGAGTGCGATTTAGGTGGCAGCACGGAACATAGGTCATCCGCTGTCGGAATAGGGGCCTTGGGATTTTGGTACCAGAGGCAAGGGCACTCGTCTCCAGCGACGACTTGACGACAGCCACGATGGTGCGGATGGGAATACCATCAAGTTCGTGCGGACGTGGATGGTGGCGGCGAGTGGCTTTTGCAGCGATGGGTGGCGGCAGTGGTGCTTCGGGGCGTTCAACCCATTGACCAGAGGCGGATCGGCGATTTCCTCTGGGTACAGGGCATCATATTAGGCGTCGGACAGCTTCGCCGACGGAGACATCAGCTCCATCATGATGTCCTTGTCCATAGGAGTGATAGGGTTGGCTCCAAATTTCTTCGCGAGCCATCCATTGCTCGAATAGAGCACCGAAGGGCCGCACCATGGTACCAGGAATGGTACCTGGAATCCCAGCCGTCAAATCAGGCTGACGAAGCACAACGACGGGGGTGTTGGTGACGGTGGTGCGTACCGGAACTGCAGCTGCTCCTGGATGGCGAACGACGATCGCAGACGTTGTTGGGACCTCTTCAGAGCCTTCATCGCAAGAGAGTCCAGGCGCTGAAAGTGGGTGGCAATGGGAGGAGTGGAACAAACCCGTCGGTCCTCAGGTTTGGTGGATAGCTTTTGCTTCTTCTGCTTTGGTTTGATGCCCTGGGTTATCTCTTCAGCAGGATGAGCAGCAGGAGCAGCGAATTCCTCATCGTCGACGATGGCAGCAGCGGTGACCATCGCTTGCGTTGGAGGCGTGGTGGGCACCAGTTGCACCTTCGCTGTCAGCGGGAACTCGCTTGCTAGCACTGGTGCTGATGGCGACGATGATGGTGGACGGCCATGTCCGATGGGCATCTGCCGCGACCCTGATGGCAGTGTCACCCAGTCTGGGACCGGACCAGGATGGAGGACGAGCGGACGACGTGGCACCGAAGGTAGAGGAGCGGTGGTAGAGGAGGTAGATGGAGGCGAAAACTTACTGGCCGCGATGACCACGTCCACCATCCAAGACCGTCGTCGCGGTAAGTAAGTTTTCGCCTCCGTCTACCTCCTCTATCACCGCTCCTCTACCTTCGGTGCCAAGTCGGGGCGCCGTAATAGCTATGAATTGGAATACCTCTGACAGGACTAGCTATGAACAGGAACTGCTGTGAACGGGAACTGTTCTGAACAGGAACTGCCCTGAACGAGAATAGCTATGAGCTGGAATAGCTATGAACTGGATTGTCATGAACGGGAATTATCATGAACTGGAATAACCATGAACTTGAGTAGCTATGAAATGGAATAATTCTGAAATCTGTATTTTAACTTTGTACACTTACAGCAAATTCATGTTACACCGACTGAAGCGCCCCTGGTGGATAAGTTACCAAATTCCACTTTGGGGTTATCCATGGATGATGTCATTCAGAAGTTTTGCATAAGAAAGTGTGCAGAAATGACTGAATAGAAGTAATTAATGAGGAACATAATAAATATTGTGCAACAGAAAATGATTACAATATTCATATAACTTGTATTTTAGTGAAGTCGTGATAAATAACGAAAGTCCTTTTAGGGGATAGTGAGTGCGAGTTTTATAAATCTGTACGTTTTATGACATTATTTATGGACACTCCCTGGTAAAATTCTGAAAATACTAAATGATTCCATTTATAATGTACAGCAAGTCGATGTCAATTTTAAAGAACATCAAGATTTCATTACAGGAAAAATGTTAACAATGTCTTTTCAGTCGGTGATAACCTATGTAAAAACACACCTTTTGGTTTAACAATCGCTCGATGTAACGAACGAAATTTGCCTCCCTTCGGCGTTCATTGTATCAAAAGCTGACTGTATATACAGGATTGGGCAGTGGGATTTTAGAATATATTCTTGCAGGGAAGGTTGTCCAGAATAATTGGCGAGTTAATTTATAAACTATGATGTGTCATGCACTGATATATAAATTTTTCCTGGAACTTTGTTGACATATTATTGTTTATACAATTCCAAATAACTTATTTGTTCTCGAGTAATTATATACAATTGCAACATTACTAATTCCTTCAAGCTACATGACAACAAAATAGTCACTATATTCAAAGGTTGAGTAAAACACAATGATATTTAATTACAATTAAGATTCTTGTCAACTAATATCAAATATAGGGATAGCACAAAAGTACAATTAAATTAAAGGATAATTACAAATAAATATACTGGCGTTCATGCTTTTATTGATATCAAAATATCAAATAACCCTATTTTCAGTTACTTCCACTTGACACCTGAAATTTTATTAAAACATATGGCAACCTTCACGATCGAATTTGAGTTAAAGTGATCACAGTTTCTTTACACCCAGAGCATTTCAATTCGATAAAATTATCCAACATTCTATTAACACATTCACTACAAGCTGTGTGGGTGCAATCAAGATAAACATTTGGCATGTGGAGGAAACATATCCCACAAGAGGGTCCTGTGTCAGCAGCTGTTTCAATATGTTCATTTATACTGTTGACAATTCCTAGATGTCTTTGTTGTCCTGGAATAATAGTGAAAATTTGATTATTATAATAGGTTTGCTAATGGAAGGAGAACAGACAAATTTGTGTTAAATATTTGGGATTTTAAAAACGTAATATTCTGATATTTTTCTTGAGCTGAAGTCAAAACAAAATTATGATTCATACATTCCTTTTGACCTCCTCAAAATGACCTTGTTCCAGATTTGAAAGTTTGATAGAGTTAGATTTCAAGTATTGCTTTTACATTATTAAAAATTTCCTTTTCTGCAATTTCATGTGTCACAGCACATCTGCTATTTTTAAGGCTGTTCAGCATGGCAATGAAGGTGATGCGTGTTTTACACTGGCATGACAGTTGATAAATGTTGGCTTCACTTCAATGTTGTTTAGCCTTGGCAGAAACGTGTAGGGGTACAGCCGGTCTTCAATTTAGTTGATAAAAAATGGACCGCCTTCTTTAGAACGTGCTTTTTAGAATAAACACTGATTGGACCGATTGGTTTGTGTGGGTGTGGTTTGTGTGTGGCAGCGTCGGTGGCGAACCAATCAGTGTTTATATCAAAAAGCACGTTCTAAAGAAGGCGGTCCATTTTTTATCAACTAAATTAGAGACCGGCTGTACAACTCCTTGCTAACATCACCTTGCTAACGTGCAGGGAACTCGCAATTTTTTCGAACGCTCACATATCACTCGCGTGTTTAACCCGATTTCGAATCTTTGCAATAACCCCTTTATATCTCACATGATAAAAGGGTTAAAGGTGAACTGACTGGGTAAATTTCTTGCAACCGATTTCTCTGAAAAATTCCCTATGTATGAACACGTATTTGCATATGTCCAATTTTTGTTTCTAATTTTTCCACAGATTCGGTTTTTGTTATAAAAATTCGCAAATTTACCCTAAAATAGGTCCTCAAAAGTCCTCACACTGTCAAAAGTTACATCCGGGACAGTGCGTATGGCATGCCATTTGCACCAAAACGTGCTAAATACCTATTGGCTATATATATATATATATATATATATATATGTGGTTTTCCCTACTTCATTATACTGGAACAAACTCTCCATACTATAATTTTTCCCCTCCTAGCCTCTTTGCACAGGTCCAAAAACACACAAACTTCAATCTGTTAAAACACTTTTAATAATTTTTTTACAAAGAAAAGAGATGAACTCATAGTTTTAATTTTAATTATTCTTTGTACAGTCCGAATATCATGGTGTGTTACAAAACCTTGTCAGTTCACCTTTAAAACGTGACTCACTTTAAGAAAGAAACGTGTCCAGTAACAACTGCAGCGCCACCACACCACACTTGTGAGAACTAGGAAATGGAAAAACTTGTGCTATTGAGAAATTGGTGTCTGCCAAACATATGCAGTTTTATGCCATAAAGATGAGGTGTTATTGACACGGATCTTAAAGCTAGGTGCCATATGCAAAGAACTATTGGTTGGTTTAACAGAAAGAAAAATATTATAGGTGCATCTTTGTGCGATGAGTTCCTTTAATTATATTCACAGCTGTGAATAGCTGAAAGTTTAGAGTAGGTATTTGACATCACAAGTACTTGGTATATATCACGCACACTAATCAGGTGAGAGTCGTGGGAGAAACTGTTGACTGATGACGTCATCAAACCACTTCACCAACTAATTCAAGTGGCACAAGGGGAAGATTTAGAGTGACATATAAATTGTCCCATATTAATTCATTTGTCTGCAACATTTCAATTATAAATATTTGCTCGTTTGGCTTCCCGTATAATTATGTAGTAAATTCTGCAAATGAAAAGTCACGTGACATATTTAATTACCGAGGCTAAAATGAAGGTATTAGGTCTGCTGATGTTACTTTTAGAGCAACATGTTCATGTAAACAAGTTTCTTAT
>JAVBJR010000024.1:0-9434 GCA_031546965.1 Dysgonomonas sp. | reverse complement strand
CATAATCATAAGAGCAACCAGTGTTTTTCCACTACCCACATCTCCTTGTAATAAACGATTCATTTGCTCGCCGGTAGTCATATCTTGACGAATCTCTCTAATAATCCGTTTCTGCGCATTAGTCAATTCAAAAGGCAGATTTTTTTCATAAAACGAATTAAAGTAATCGCCCACCAAAGAGAATATAAACCCCTTGAGCTTAGATCGTCTATCGGATGTGTACCTGAAAATATTTAGCTGTAGATAAAACAGTTCCTCGAATTTCAAACGGTATTGTGCATCCCTCAAAATAGATGGGTTAAGTGGAAAATGGATATTACGGATTGCTTCTTTCAAGGGCAATAGTTTAGCAGTATCTACGATGGATTGGGGCAATGTCTCCACAACATGAGGTAAAGCAGATGCCAAAGTTGCGGTCATTATCTTCTGAATTGCTTTCGAATTCAGGTAATGGGTTTTCATCTTCTCGGTGGTATTGTAATAACCAAGAAGATTGGTTTGCTCTACCTTTTCTTCGATGTAAGGGTCGATATCGGGATGTGCAATATTAAATTTACTGCCAAAAGCAGTGGGTTTTCCGAAAACGAGATAGAGAATATTTACTTTGTATTTGTCTGTGATAAAGCGTGCTCCTTGAAACCACACTAGATCAATAAAGCCTGTTCCATCGGTGAAATGAGCAACTAATCTTTTGTTTCTCCCCTCACCCATTGTCTCGAAAGCAGTTATTAGCCCCTTCAATTGAATGTAGGGCATATTGCCATCTATTTCGTGAATGTAATAGATACGGCTTTTGTCGATGTATTTATAGGGATAATAGTGTAAGAGGTCTTCAACCGAAAAAACATCAATCTCTTTGTTAAGTATTTCAGCTTTCTTCGGACCAACCCCGGGTAAATATTTTATGTCTGCATTTGATATATCAGCCATGATAAGAATGTCTATCAATAGACAGTTACAAGTAATTAGTTACGAGTTACAAGTCTTTTTCTATTTTGCTAAGGCTTCCGCGCGATTTCATCGCGTGGTTTTATTTATTTTGCGGGCAGGGGAGAGCTCAGCCCCCCTACATCGATCAAGATTTGTTCAACTAGAACTAGAACAAGTACCCCTGTTCGGTTTCCTTATGCCTTCCCAAATGTTTATAAGCCAATTCTGTGACTTCCCTACCTCGTGGGGTACGTTTCATAAAACCTTCTTTTATAAGAAAAGGTTCGTATACCTCTTCGATTGTACCTGAGTCTTCGCCCAAAGCGGTAGCAATAGTAGATATACCAACAGGACCACCTTTGAACTTGTCTATAATAATTAGTAGTATCTTATTATCGACTTCATCAAGACCATATTTGTCGATATTCAACGCTTCCAACGAATAATTGGCTATTTCTTTATCTATATTACCCGACCCTTTTACTTGAGCAAAATCTCTAACTCGTCTCAAAAGAGCATTCGCAATACGAGGAGTTCCTCTGCTTCGAAGTGCAATTTCGCGAGCAGCATTATCGTGACAGGGTACATCTAATATATGAGCAGAACGCTTAATAATTCCGGTCAATGTATCGTTATCGTAATATTCTAAGTGCATGTTTATCCCGAATCGGGCACGCAGGGGGCTTGTCAACAATCCGCTTCGGGTAGTAGCTCCGATAAGTGTAAAGGGATTTAGTTCGATCTGCACCGATCGTGCGCTAGGTCCTTTATCGATCATAATATCTATGCGGTAATCTTCCATTGCACTGTAGAGGTATTCTTCTACGATGGGCGATAAGCGATGTATTTCGTCGATAAAAAGGACATCATTGGCTTCGAGAGAAGTCAACAAACCGGCTAAATCGCCCGGCTTATCGAGAACAGGACCTGAAGTTATTTTGAAACCTACACCCAATTCGTTGGCTATAATATTCGACAAAGTAGTTTTACCCAACCCGGGAGGTCCATGCAAGAGAGTATGGTCTAACGATTCGCCACGCATACGAGCCGCAGCAACAAAGACCTTCAAATTATCCACTACTTT
Organism: Dysgonomonas sp.; assembly: GCA_031546965.1. Taxonomy (GTDB): domain Bacteria; phylum Bacteroidota; class Bacteroidia; order Bacteroidales; family Dysgonomonadaceae; genus Dysgonomonas_A. Next base: position 7,420 of record JAVBJR010000024.1, on the reverse strand, counting down.
GTCTTGACCGCTAAAGCTATTAAAACTAAGGGGTCGCAAAGCATTTTCAAATTCACGCTCTGTTCCGTTCAATTTCTCGTCATGTATATCGAATGTATCCATATTCTTTAACTCAATCTATTAACCGACTGAACTCCTTCGATCTTTAAAATCTGAGAGCACAGTTTTTGAACATCTATTACACTATGTACAAAAAGACTTACCTTTCCTTCGAAGATACCATCATTCGACTCTATATTCAGGCTTTTGATATTTACCGAATCGGTAATTATAACTTTAGTTATATCGTTGAGCATTCCTATGCGGTCGATTCCTCGAATGATTATTGTCGATAAAAACGAATACTGTGCATACTGTCCCCACTCAAGAGTGAGTATTTTGTTTCCAAAACTGGCTTTAAGTTTCAACCCTACGGGGCAATTAACCCCATGAACCTGAATCTCGCTATTATCTGTAATAAAACCAAAAACTTTATCTCCGGGGATAGGATTACAACAAGATGCAATTCTAAAATTCTTCCTAAAAGAGTCTTCTTCAAGAATGTATGTTTTTTTCTTATCTATCGTATCCAAATTATCGGTATCGAGTTGCTCTATACCCATATTGCTTTTCTTTCCTACACGAAAAGCCTGCTTCATATACCGCACAAATATATTATCGGAACTGTCTTTGTCCTTTTGGGCAAATAACTTATCAATATTTGTAGGTAGTATAATTGTCTTATTACCAATAGCAAATAAAAAATCTTCTTTTTTGGTTATCTTATAGAAATCGAGAAGCTTATCGATGGTAGAAGTGGGAGTTTCTGCTCCTCCTACAATTTCTTTCAGCATGGCTTCTCCCTTTTTGGCAATCTCTTTCTTCTGTTTCTTGAGGGTCGATTCTAATTTAGTACGAGCTTTGGCACTTGTTATAAAACCAAGCCACTCGGGATGGGGTGTTTGAGACTTAGATGTCAAAATCTCAATCTGATCTCCACTATTCAATTTATGACTAAGCGGCACCAGTTTATGATTCACTTTAGCACCAATACAATGGTCTCCCATATTTGTATGCAACTCATATGCAAAATCGAGTGCAGTAGAGCCTTGCGCCATTGTACGCAACTCTCCTTTAGGTGTAAATACAAATATTTCTTGAGAAAAAAGATTGAGCTTAATGGTATCCAAAAAATCTATTGCATTCGGATTGGGGTGTTCCAAAATCTCGGTAATAGTTTTCAGCCATTTATCCAGTTCATTATCTTCTTCTATCTTGCCTTCTTTGTATTTCCAATGGGCTGCAAAGCCTTTTTCGGCAATATCGTCCATGCGTCGGCTTCTGATCTGAATTTCTACCCATTCGCCATCAGGACCCATTACCGTAAGGTGTAAAGCTTGATATCCATTGGATTTGGGACGGCTCACCCAATCTCTGATACGGTCGGGGCGAAGCTTATAAACATCTGTAATTACGGAGTATATATCCCAACATCTCTTCTTTTCGTCGATACCTGGATCGGAATCAAAAATAATCCGGACAGCAAAAATATCATAAATCTCTTCGAAAGGGACTCCTTTCAATTTCATCTTGTTCCAAATAGAAAAGACCGATTTATCTCGGGCTTTAATCTCGTATTTGAAACCCAATTGATCTAATTTCTCAATAACAGGTTGTGCAAAATGTTCAAAAATATCCTTTCGTTTACCGAACGACAATTCGAGCTTACCCATTATCTCGTTGTACTCTTCGATATTTTCGTATTTAAAACTGAGTTCTTCTAACTCCGTTTTTATAGCAAAAAGCCCCAATCGATGAGCGAGAGGAGCGTATATATACATTGTTTCACCGGCTATTTTATGGCGTTTGGCAGGAGCCATAGAACCTAAGGTACGCATATTGTGAAGACGGTCGGCAATTTTCACCAATATTACCCTTATGTCGTCTGCCATTGTGAGTAAGAGCTTTCTGAAATTTTCGGCTTGCGACGATACCTGTTCGCCAAACATGCCGCTGGATATTTTGGTCAGCCCATCTACAATTTCAGCAATTTTATCTCCAAAAATTTTCTTCAGATCCTCTACCGTATAGTCAGTATCTTCTACCACATCATGAAGCAACGCAGCACAAATAGATGTAGATCCCAATCCTATTTCGCTACAAACTATACGTGCTACCGCTATCGGATGCATTATATATGGCTCGCCCGATCTGCGCCTGGCTCCTTTATGAGCTTCTTTCGCTAAATGAAAAGCTTTGGTAATTATCTCAACTTTTCGTCTATGATTACTTTTGAGATAGTCACTAATAAGAGCATCAAACTCTTTTTCTATCATTAAATCATCGTCCTGCGTTCTGTTATCTTTATCCATAATTTACAGAAAAAGAGTAAAGTTATAAATGGATGCCATAGTTTGCAACTTATTATTTTGGAATCTTTAGTTTTTGACCAATAATCAATTTGTCAGAACGAAGATTATTTGCCTTTTTTATTTCAGAAGGTGTTGCCTTTTTACCATATAATGCTGCTATATGGAGTAAAGTATCTCCCTTTTTTACTACATAAGTTGTTGGTTTTTTTGCCGGCTCTTTCTTTGGTTTGGGTTTAGGCTCGGCTTGTTTTTCGCCCATTATTCTTAAATTGGGAGTTGCAGATGTATTCACCGGATGTGCCGAAGCCAATGCCTCATTAGCTGTATTGCTTTCGTCCGATGCTTTTATCCCGGAAATAGTTTCTTCTATAGATTCCTCGGAAATAGGAGCAGGTATTTCGTCCTGCATAGGCAGGTGTATGACTAAACGTTGACCAATTTTTGGAGTCGAAGACTTTAATTTATTCCACGAAATAATGTCTTTTTTGTCCACATTATATTTTGATGCAATTTGGGTCAAAGTCTCCCCTATACGCACTTTATGATAAATAGTTTGAGGATTTCGTACATCGCGGCTTCGAGTATTATCTGCCGACTGTGGTACTGCTGCCGATGGAGCAACAGGTTGAGATTCTGTTGCATCATCATTAGATTCTGGTTCGGCATCTGCTCCTGTTGCCTTCTCCTGTATTCCGGCAAAATATTGCGACAATTCACTACCCGGAGTACTGCCCTCTGACGAAGTTCTATTTTGTGCCACATATCTAGTTGGTTCACTTGTTGTTTGAGGAGTTTCCTTTTCGATTGGTTTACCGGCTGATACTGCCAATAATTGACCTTTCTTAACTCTGCTCGATCTCAAACCATTCCATTGTTTCAAATCCGATGATGTGACTCCATATTTTCGGGCAATAGATGCCAAATTATCACCTCGGCGTACTCTGTATTTAATTGCACCATATGTATCGGAGGCTACTGTATATCCACTTGGTTCAACTACTTTTCGATGTACCAAATACTCGTTTGCTTTATACGAAAATATAGAATCGCGTTGAAGTTCAAAATCAGCGGCATTGATAGAGGGCAGATTCAGTACATACGATTTGTATTCGCCGGGAACTATGTCTTTTTTGTATTGAGGATTGAGGGTTCTCAATTCATCAATAGAAACATTTAAAACATCCGAAACTTGTTGCAGGTTGAGTTGCTTGTCTACCAAAATTGTATCCGTCGAATGTGTATATTTATACTCAAACGGGCAGATATTATGCTGGGAGTAATAATTCATTACATACGCAGCAGCTATAAAAGCAGGTACATATCCACGGGTTTCTCTTGGCAGATAAGGATAAATTGCCCAATAATCGGTTTGACCTCCACTACGCTTGATGGCTTTGTTTACATTGCCGGGACCACAGTTATAAGCAGCAATTACTAAATTCCAATCTCCATAAATGTTATGCAAATCCCTCAAATATCGGGCAGCAGCATCTGTAGATTTTAGGGGGTCGCGACGTTCGTCTACCAATGTATTCACCTCCAAATTGTACATTTTACCTGTACCTATCATAAATTGCCAAAGCCCTGTTGCTCCTACTCTTGATGCAATTGTGGGATTAAGAGCCGATTCGATAATAGGCAGGTATTTCAATTCGAGTGGCAAGCCATATTTATCTAAAGCTTGTTCGAAAATAGGAAAATAATAATTAGATTTTCCCAAAAAATACTCAACGCTTCCTCTCATTCTGCCCGTATACATATCTATATACGACCTCACAATAGGATTGTATGCCAATTCCATTTCGGTTGGCAGGCTATAAAGCCTGTTTATATAGACAGAATCGGGATAAGCGACATTGGTATCGAAGTTAGAGTGGCAACTTGCCGAAGGGCTAAGATTTTTTCTCCAATCAACTAAAAGTTGGTCGAAATTTCTCTCAATATCTTCGGGAATGGTTAATTCTTTATCTGTTATGGTATCTTTTATAGACACACCATTTCTATGCGCTTGTCCATACAGAGTAAAGCTACTCCCTAGAATAAAACCGGAAATAAAGAGTTTTTTTAGCATAAATCATTATTTTTCGGGACACTATTAAGAACAATGACCTAGAATTTGAAACTACATTGAACCCCAAAAGACTTTTGGGAAAAATGATCGGTTTGCATTTGAGGTTCTACTCTCAAAGACAAATCGGGCGAAATATCAAAATCAAATAAATGTGCATCAACATACGCATCTATCATACATAATCCATATAAAGCAACAGCACCAATAATACTCAAATCGCGATATCTCCTGTAGGCATCTCTATTTCTCTTAATTGAGTTCTGATAGGAGGGTATCCTCGAGAGATCTATCTGATTTGTATTCGGATTAAACAAGGGACCCCAAATAGCTATATTTGTAGGACTTGCAGGGTTATCGCTCATTATTGCTTTATAGGCAGCAGTGTAATCGCTATACATACGACCATTCCACGAAATGGCATATGTCAATCCTAAAAAGCCTCCATATATAATGGGCAACTTCCAATATTTTTTATTATAAATTTGCCCTAATCCCGGAAAAATGGCAGAATACAAAACTGCTTTATTGGGGTCGGGCTTAAATGGCATGGTACTTTGGATAATTTTGTTGGTAGATTTATCTACTATCAATTTATCATCGACCCAAGCCACAGTATCGTTCGTTGTTATATTATGAGAACTTTGAGCGATCTTGGGGGTTCGTATACTATCGTTAGTTTGCCCTAACACAGAAAATGTTAAGGAATAAACAGCCACAATACCTACAAAAATTCTCTTTATCATATATACATTATACGCGTAAATGTATAATTTATTTTTTTATCTGATCAAATTTTGTAATAATTCTCTCTAATTCTTCATCAGAATTGAAGGCAATGGTTATTTTGCCCTTGCCCTTATCGTTACATGACAATTGTACTTTAGCCTCAAAAAACTTCGCCAAATGCTTTTTCAGAATATCAAATTCTTCGGGAGTGGCTTTATTTATATTGCCTTTTTTAGCCAAATTGACTACTTCTTTCTCCTGAATAATTTCTTCTAAAGTATCGCCTTTGTTGATTGCCCTAACGTATTCTTCAACCTTACGAACCGAAAGATCTTCGTTCAAGATCAGTTTATAAACCTCCAATTGAACTTCGGGATTTTCGATAGTTACCAAAGTACGGGCGTGAGCCATATCTATTCGTTTATCTCTAATGGCTACTTGAATTTCGGCAGGAAGCTTCAACAAACGCAAATAATTTGCGATGGTAGTTCTTTTCTTACCTATTCTCTCGCTCAATTGTTCTTGGGTAAGCTTATATGTTTCGATCAGGTTTTGGTAAGCCAACGCAACCTCTATTGAGTTTAGGTCTTCACGCTGTATATTTTCGATTAACGCCATTTCCATGACGTTTTCGTCATCGGCAGTCTTTATATAAGCGGGTATAGACGTTAGTTGAGCCATCATGGATGCTCTGTATCGACGCTCTCCTGCTATGATCTGATAATTTTCGTCATCGATCTTACGCAAGGTGATGGGCTGAATAACTCCCAACTGTTTAATCGAAACAGCTAACTCCTGCAAAGCTTCTTCATCAAAAGCATGTCGAGGCTGATCGGGATTGGGCTGAATCTGCGACAACTGAACTTCATTTATAGACGAAGATCCTTCTGTCCTCACCTCATCCATTGTAATGAGAGCATCTAATCCTCTTCCTAAAGCAGGTCTTTTTGCCATAAAATTATAGTAGTTACAAGTTACTGGTTACTTCGTCCTTCGGACAGTTGCAAGTGAAAAAAACAGGATACAAGTATTTATCGGGCATCTTGTTTGCTATTTAGACGGGCAAAGTTACGAATTTTTTTCGATAAGCTCTTTAGCTAATTGAATATGGTTTACCGTACCACGCGAAGCAGCATCGTAAGCCAACACAGGTTGGGCAAAACTTTGAGACTCGCTAAGCTTTACGTTTCGTTGAATTACGGTTGTAAATACCAGCTCTTGAAAATGCTTCTTCACCTCATCGTAGATCTGATTTGCAAGACGAAGGCGTGCATCGTACATTGTCAACAAAAATCCTTCTATCTCTAATGAAGGGTTCAACTTCGATTTGATGATCTTGATCGTATTTAACAGTTTACTTATTCCCTCTAAGGCAAAATATTCACACTGAACGGGTATAATAACCGAATCGGCAGCAGTAAGCGAGTTTACGGTAATCAACCCCAATGATGGAGAACAGTCAATCAAGATATAGTCATAGTCGGCTTTCTTGGCTTGAAGCACAGCAGCTAAACGCTTTTCGCGATTTTCGATATTCAGCATTTCGAGTTCTGCACCTACTAGGTTTATGTGCGAAGGAATTATATCCAAACGCTCGTATTCGGTCGGTATAATTGCCTGATCAGCAGTAGCCTGACCAATAAGACACTCATAAATAGTTGTTTTTATGTTTTTGATATCAAGACCTAAGCCCGAAGAGGCATTTGCCTGTGGATCGGCATCCACAACTAATACTTTTTTCTCCAAAGCAGCCAATGATGCAGCAAGGTTTATAGTGGTAGTAGTTTTTCCAACTCCTCCTTTTTGATTTGCAAGAGCAATTATTTTACCCATGATTTGTTAGTTATTTCTTTATTAGGGTACAAAGAAACAAATAAATTATAGTAGTATTAAGCTTGCAGTATTAAACAGTAGGCGAATTGTTGATAACTCACTGTTTTTGTTAATAACATTTGTAATATACTATTAAACAAATACTTAAATACTATAAAAATGATTTTATCAGATACTTTTAAACGCAAAGACACTATTACACAAAGAATATTAGTGAAGAGTAACAAAAAATTATGTCATTGTGCCTTTGCGTTAAATATAATCGCCAAAAATTAGGTATCTTTATCTCATCATCAATTAAGTATAACAAAATGAATATTAGCCGGACTTGTATAGAAACTCCTTTGGGTGAGATGATTGCATGTGCCACAGACAAAGGTATCTGTTTATTGGAATTTAATAACAGAAAAAAAATAACACATCAATTACTAAAATTGAT
>JAVBJR010000732.1:0-2992 GCA_031546965.1 Dysgonomonas sp. | reverse complement strand
ATACACATTCAAATTGAATTTAGCTTCCAATATGGAGGCAAAATATGTAATCGGATGGGTAGAAAACATTTTTACAGGGTTTCTGCTAGCTACCATGGAATTCCTGGAAAAGTAATGGAATTTGAAAATGGTCATGAAAATAGTGGAAATCGTGGAAAAGTATTTGAAGTTTGAAATTGGTCATGAAAACCCGCGAAAAATGATTTATGCAGTATTTAAAAATTTTCAACGTGTTGACAATAATATGTGCACTAAATTTGAATACAGTACGTTCTGTAAAATCTGTCTATCGTGGAAACCATTTGCCCATTATTTGAAAATTTGATTTTTTTTTTGCACCGTTTGTAAATGATTTAAATTAAACACTCTGTATGTTGAAAAACCTGTCTGTGGTGGAAAGTTTATCTGGTCCCTTGAGATTCCACTGATTAAGACTTGGAATTTTGTATGAAATATTTATGGAGATCCTGGAAAGGTAATGGAATTGTATATTTTAAATGTGATAGACACCCTGTTTTATCCTCTTGAAAGATGCCATTTTTTCAAGGTTTTTCAGCCAATTGGAAGGACACTAAAATCGGTCAATTTGCATGTTGCACCTAAAGTAGAAAGGGTAATTCGTTGCTTTCCACTAGGTGGCACTGCAATACTAATTAACATAATGTTACATTTTTCCAACATTTCCCAAAAGTTAATTATTGATACATGAAAATACAGACAGTGAAACTTGTCTATTGTGAAAATCTGTTTATGGTGGAAAATTGAATGTTTTTGTGACCATAGAATGCATGTTAAATGTTTTTAAAAACCTGCCAATGCGGGAAAATCTGTCTGTTTTGGAAAGTTTATCCGGCCCCATGGGATTCCACCATAAAGTATAGATGTAATGAGATCTGTCTTTGGTGGAAATTGAACTTATTTCGTGACTGTTGACTGCATTTCAAATGTTTAACAGCACTTCCCTATGCTGGAAAATCTGCTATTTTTGACATTTTGTCAGGCTCCTTTTAATTCCAACATAGACAGGTTTTACTGTAAATACTTTGCAGCAATGTGAACTGGTCTCGCTAGTTGAGATTAACACATTATGTTTAACTTGAAAAAAATATGCAGTTAATGAAATAAATTAAAGTATTCATAAAAGTCATCTTTTTTGAATTGTACGAATAATTTTGGCGTGTGGTTTTGGCAGATGGCCTCGCAGTACCATCAGCAGCAACAAGGTGCACCACCGTTTTCTGGGGTGTTCGAGCAACAGCATCCGAGGTCCATGCAGGTGTACCTTCATCAACAGCAACAATAGCCCCACCACCACCACCAACAACAACAGCAGCAGCAGCAGCAGCAGCAGCAGCAACAACAACACAGGTAAGATACAATATACATATATTTTTGGGTATTGGTTTGGGAAAAATGGCCGCTGGTCGTCGTTGGCTTCCGGTCCCACGTTTACGCGAAAACAATGAAGTCATTAAAAGAATGGTGTTGGGTTGATAGCCTGCCTTCAGCAACGTCCCTGCCAATTTTTCTTGCACCACAACCTAGCGAGGAACTGGGCGCCAATCTGTCTGCTGAAGGCTTTGGACGTTCTTACATTTTTGTCCTTCCACTTTCAATGTGTTGTTAAGTGTGAAAGGGTACACACATAAATAAAAATGAAACCAGAACAGAAACGCAAAGCGACACTTTTTGTACTTGTTGATGAACTGGGAGCATGTCGTGGGAGTTATTTATTAATGCGCAATATAAAGCCAAGAAAGATGCGATTTGTTTTCAAGATGATTGGGGCTGTTTGTAAATGATGTTACGTATAAAATACAAAGTTTAGCAGGGTGTGTTCTCCGGTTGTCTACTGTCATGGAATTCCTGGATTTCCTGGAAAAGTCATGGAATGTTGAAATTGTAATGGAAATTCTGGAAAATGTGCATTGTTTTCACAATAATATCTGCACTACATTACAATAGTGTACAGTATAACCATTTGTCTATAAATTAAATTTGACTTTTTTGCACCATTTGTAATTGATTTAAAACGCTCTCTACGTTGGATATCGTGATTAAGACTTGGAATTTTGCATAAAATAGTCATGGAAATCCTGGAAAAGTCATGGATTGTACATGTTAAATGTGGTAGACACCCTGCTACTGATACTGGAAATCCTGGAATGATGCTGGATTATTTGATTAATCCTGGAAAATGTATAATTTTTGACACTTTACTCCTCCGCGCCATATTATTAGAATAAATTTGTTTTGCAGATGAAAGTTGATTTTATTGTCAAATTATACAAGTACACAGATATCACAGCTAGGATATCTATACATAGGAATAAACTACACATTCTGAGGATTTCTTTTGTATATACAACACTCATAAAATTCAACTCTGTTAATGCGCAGCAACAAATTTCATAAACACCAAATATTAGAATAACTGAAATTGTGTGACAAATTATTAGAATAATGAAATCGGCAACAACTAACAACTAGACAAATCCCAAACAACAACAAAATATAAACAAACATGTAAGTCACTACACTTTAAACATGTATTTCTGCGAAATGTATTATTAAATGTCTATTAACTAAACGTCAATACTTAGTCGGACTCCCTTTTGCATCAAACACCTCTTGAATTCTGCGTGGCATTGATTGAACAAGTTTTGTTGCACTCACTAGGTGGTATATCTGAACAAATTGACCACAATTGTGATTTTAATCCCGAAACACACAGTGGAGTTGTCACTTTTGAGATTTCTTTTGGCTATTCCCCACAAATTTTCGATAGGATTAAGGTATGGAGAGTTTGCAGGCCATGGCATGACATTGAAATTGCGATTAGAAAGCCAGTTACTGTGGGGCCACCGAGAGAAGACAGTTGCCTGGGGCGCTGAGGGGAGGAATAGTCCAAATGGAGGGGGGATGGTCAACCACTGACAGGGAGTTTTCTGGCGCCCAGGTGCAAGCCAAATACCACACCCCTTCATTTGGA
>JAVBJR010000303.1:0-2561 GCA_031546965.1 Dysgonomonas sp. | reverse complement strand
GGAAATTCAGGTTCAAAGCCATGTTAACAGGGCTAACATGCTATGTTCGTGCTATGCTATTGTGTTTCTGAATGCGCCTACAGTTTATTTAAAAAGTTATTCCAGTCCAAATCATGAACATGCCAGTGGGGTGAATATTTTGTTTACATACTGTCCATCCATTCACTTGTTTGCCAATTGAATAGCTGAATTATATATATTTTATATTTGACAAATATGAAAATGAAATATTATGCCAGATAAAACTGATTACTTTTTTGGTTAAATCATATATTATAATATATAATAATTGTAATGAATTATAATGCTTGTTTTAATTTGTTTTATTGGGAAGTTTAAAAAATATATTCAATTTAATGCACATCTGCATGTGCTGCTGTAAATATGCTACATAAATAAATAACCTGCACTATCAATCCCTTTACGTTTGCCCGATTTCTAACGAAGGAGGATACGGCAGCTGTACCACCTAACCACACACTCTTCCACCCTGCCCCAAGCTATGGTGGCAGCAATGCTGGCAGTTAAAATCAAACATATGTCAGTGTGAGCAACCGCACTGTTGCACAATGTGAATCGCAACACACTAAATGCCCTTTGCAATAATCCAAATAGTCGATACGCGATATGGATGGAAGAATTAATGAAGAAATAAGGGGAGAGAAGAGAAAAGGCAGATATGATGATGATTCATTTCTCAAGCAAGCTTGCCAATTAGTGGAGCAAAACTGAACTGAGGCCGGGTTTATGGTGGATTAAAATTAGCTAGAAGCGAGAGCCAGAAGCAAGTTTTGGCGAGTTTTTGCACCTGCACTGCCCCAGGGCAGCAATTATAGGATTAGTGAAAGCGAGTAAGTTGTGCATTTCCTGAGCTGGTTTGTATCAACATAGGGTTGATATTTCTAGCTCTTTCCATTTGCAATGCGCTTGTTTTCCTAATAAAAATGGCGACTGCATCATGATAAACCAGTTCTAGCCTTCCCAACCATAAATGCAAAAGATAGCTTGTTCGGAAATAATTGATACTCCCTTGGGAGAATTGGGGTTGCAAATGTTGCTTAGCTAGCTTGCTATAGCAAATTTAAATCCACCATAAACCCAGCCTGAGACTATGCACAGCACAACAAAAGCAGCTCATCCTTTATAACTAAAAGCTACAACTCCCAATTCCTTTATAACTAAAAGCTACAACTCCCAATGTCCGAAAACACGCACAACTCCGCAAACACTTCACACATTTCGGTGTGGTTGGGTCCTTTATAACTAAAAGCTACAACTCCCAATGTCCGGAGACACGGCGCGCACAACTCCGCACACACTTCACACATTTCGGTGTAGTCTGGTGCATTTGATGCAAAATTTAAATTCTGATTTTTTTCCTGGTATTCACCGTGCCTTGATTCTGTACGGTACACGGTAAAAAACCGAAATTCACGGAACAAAACTACCAACACCATTGTCTGAAGCGCCGTTATTTCACCCGCAATGCCCTCACAACTTTTCTTTGCCAGTTTCCAGCATGTCGACACCGTTTCCCGGTCTTCCACAACTTCTCTTCCAATTATTCATACATTTCTGGCATCGACTAACAGAGACATCAACACATCAGTGAGTCCATTCCCATCGACATGCGCTTCTTTTTCCATTCTTCCCCCAAAAATTTCGGAAATAACGACAATGGTTTTGTAAATAAATTTCGCTAAATTTCGTATTCCCTGCCCAACGCTGTTGCCAGTTTTGCACGATTGTAGTACTTTTGGTACTTGTAATACAAAAGAAACGGATAAGGAAGCCAAGTAAAAAGAAACTCCACTCGGTAAATTATGGCCACTTGTATTTTGTGAATGGTGCTTTGGAAAAGATAAAAAGAGAAATAAAATGTCAGGACCCTTGTTATTTCTAGTTTATATTGATGATTTAGAGGAAGATATCCTATCTAAACTTAGTAAGTTTGCAGATGACACTGAGGTAGCTGGCGTTGTGGATTCATTGGAACAAAGCCAGGAATTACAAATGGATTTGTCCAGATTGGAGGATTGGGCTGAGAAGTGGGATTGAGTTCAATGTTGATAAGTGTAAAGTTATGCATATATGGACCAAAAATTCTGGGGTTGAATACACAATGTATGGTAAAAAGTTGTAACTCAAGATAGGGACCTGGGGATTATTGTTGAGGACACATTAAAACCTACGGCACAATGTCTGGCTGCTTGTAGAAAGGGTAACTCCATTTTGGGTATAATGAGGCGCGGGCTGCAGTCATTCACGGGATGTATGGTTGCCAGTATGTCAATCCCTAGTCAGGCATCACCTTGAGTATTGTGTGCAGGCCTGGGCCCCATATTATAAAAAAACCGTTCAAGCTTTAGAGAGGATTCAGAGGAGGGTGACCAAACTGATCAGTGGTATGGGGGGGGGGGTTGTCATATGAAAAGTTATGCACTAAATGGCAAATACTGCGCACACAAAATGGTTAAAAAATTTACAATCTCATGTCAGGGAATAGTAAACCATTCAAAAATTTTATGAAGTATTAGACAAATTGCTTCAATGTCATGGTA
>JAVBJR010000204.1:0-27416 GCA_031546965.1 Dysgonomonas sp. | reverse complement strand
GTACACACATACGACTATTTTTGCTGCTGTTGTTGCTTCCGGCTTTCCTCACGAGTTGCGAAGATGAGTGTGGGTGTCATAAAAACGCCTATACTAATCTGACGGTTGTAAATATTGTGCTTAATACAGATATGCCTCCCTATCAATTGCTGCTTAAGCAAACTAAGGACGACGAAATATCGAATCTCGACATCAGATTTATTGTTGCAGTTTACACTTCCGAAGGCAAATTGCAGGAGACAAAAACGGTCTCTTTTGATGACATCACTCAAACCAATTATCCGGTAAATGTAACGTTTAGTCTTCGCAAGCAAGCATACCGTTTGGTTGTTTGGTCAGATTATGTAGACCACCAATCTACAGCCGACCGATACTACAATACACAAAATCTCAAAAATATCACTCCCATAGGCAATTATTTAGGGAATACCCAATTGAAAGATGCCTACACTGCTTACATAAACATCGACTTGAATAACCAAACAGAAGATCCGGTAAAAGAAGACATCACCGTTAAAAAACCTTTTGCCAAGTATCAGATCATAGCCAACGATCTCGACAAGTACATACTGCAAAGGGGAAGCAACCCCGAAAATATAAGAACAAATATCACTTATACCAATCTGATTTACAACAGTTACAATGCTGTTGCAGGGCAACCCGGGGGCGCAAGTACCGGAAGTTTTTTTAGGGCAGCACCCCAAGTTTTGTCAACCACTCAACTACTGCTTGGCTGGGATTATGTATGGGCTGACGAAAACGAATCAGTCTTAAACACAAGCATTGTTATTTATGATGAAACGAATGCAATAATCAATACCATAAATAATTTGACGATACCTTGCGTACGCAATAAACTCACCACCATAACCGGAGCGTTTCTCTCCCAAAAAGGCGGTTCGGGAGTGGGAATCATTACCGATTACGAGGGCGATATAAACGTTTCGTTACCATAATTTATCGTTCAATCCGTCGAATTAATAAAAATTAACACCCGAATTAAAACTCTCTGATCTTGTTGCGAGTTATAATATCAGTCCTAAAATACAACTCAAATGAAAAAGAACTTAATTATAGTGATAATGTCTGTTATATTTGCTTTTGTTTCTTGTACAAAAGACCAAGATATAGCAGCAGACCGATCCGAAGCTGTAACTTTTAGTATCCAAACAGAACCTCTTATAACTACCCGGGCTGCTGCTCCTGCGGTTACAGGTAAAGATGCCCGATATATTATAGAATTATGGGATGCCGACAATACGGCTCGTGTCGAACGTATTGTGCAACTCAATAACCCTTCTTTCTCTCTTATTTTAGATAAAGCTCTTTCTTATAATGTTGCAGTATGGGTAGACTATGTAAATGATGTGGACGATGGTACGGGTACTCCAACCGATTTTTACTATGCCACCGAAGATTTTAAGCGAATTGCACTAAATGCCATTGATGGCACTACCGGTCCGTATAGCGAACGGGTCTATTTGATGAGTAATCTGCCTGCCAGAGATGCTTTCACCGGAGTGTTCCCATTTCTTACAGGACAGCCCTATCCCACAACCCTGCAAGTGAAGCGTCCTTTTGCCCGTGTTAATGTAATTGCATCGGATGCAGGACTTTGGAAAAACAGATCCGAAATTAACGGAGACACCATTAAGGTGAGCTTTACTAATGCTGGATATTATACATACAATATTTTAACTCAACTGCCTGTGTCTACCAGCCTGAATGTAGGATTTACGAACAGTATTCCTGCTTCGGTTTATAATACGTATCCGGATGGTGTTAATCAAACAGTTCTTTCGGGCTTGTACTTTGCCAATCCTACTTTGGACGGTTATTCAGCACACTCAAAAATTTTTACCATAATTACTAAAGTGGGCAATGGAGCGAATAGGGTCGACTCTATTCCAAATCTTCCTTTCAAGCGCAATTTCAATACCAACATAACCGGTGGATTAGTATTCACCACCGCACCTTTCAGTATCGATACAAATACTGAATATGATGATCCTGATATAGATACTACCTTGTAAAAAAGAGACGCATGCAATGCGTCTCTTTTTTTTAGAATATTCTCTTTGTTAGACGCATGCAATGTGTCTCTACAGGTGGGGCTTTTACTCTACCGTTACCGATTTTGCCAAGTTACGAGGCATATCTACGTCCCTGTTTTTGTTAACAGCTATATGGTAAGCCAGCAGTTGCAGAGGAATACACGACAATAGCGGATCGAGGCACTCGTCGGTCATCGGTATTTCGATCGAATAATCAGCCAAGCCTTTTATCGACTTATCGCCTTCGTTGATGATGGCAATGATCTTACCCTTACGAGCCTTTATTTCTTGAATGTTACTCACTACTTTTTCGTAAATAGCATTGTTTGTAGCAATGGCTACAATAGGCATCTCGTTATCGATAAGGGCAATAGGACCGTGCTTCATCTCGGCAGCTGGATAGCCTTCGGCATGTATGTACGAAATCTCTTTCAGTTTAAGAGCACCTTCCAAAGCAATGGGATAACTGTATCCGCGTCCTAGGTAGATAAAGTTATGAGCATAGGTAAATATCTTCGACAGTTCTTTAATCTTATCATTAAGGGCAAGAATCGATGTTATTTTATCGGGAATGTTTTGTAACTCTTTCAGCAGGTGAAGATAACGCTCGTCGGTTACCGTACCCTTTTCTTTGCCAATAGTTAAAGCCATCATCGTAAGTACCATCACTTGAGCCGTAAATGCTTTGGTAGAGGCTACCCCAATCTCGGGACCGCAATGGGTATACGAACCCGAATCGGTATTACGTGGTATGGAAGCTCCCACCACATTGCACACACCATATACAAAAGCTCCTGCCTTGCGTGCCAGCTCGATAGCCGCCAACGAATCGGCAGTTTCGCCCGATTGAGAAATAGCAATTACAATATCATCGGGCTGTATCACCGGATTACGGTATCTGAACTCCGAGGCATATTCTACTTCGACGGGGATACGGCAAAATTCTTCGATAAGGTATTCGCCTATTAAACCCGCGTGCCACGATGTACCGCAAGCTATAATAAGTATCCGCCTGGCTTTCTTAAACTTATCGATATGATCTATAATACCCGAAAGGGTTACATTGGTTCCTTCTACATTGATGCGCCCACTCATGCAACTTTGCAGGGTTTCGGGCTGCTCAAAAATTTCTTTCAGCATAAAATGATCGTAGCCGCCTCTTTCCAATTGGCTCAAGTTCATTTCGAGTTCGGCTATCTTATGCGTTTTCTGCACATTAGATATTGTTACCACCTTGGGTTGCTCGTCTCGTTTGATGACCACAATTTCTTCGTCATCCAAATAAATCACTTTATTAGTATATTCGATAATGGGCGAAGCATCCGAAGCCAAAAAGAACTCGCCCTCGCCAACACCCACTACCAGAGGGCTACTCTTGCGGGCAGCAATTATTTGGGTAGGATTTCCTTTCTCTATAACGGCTATGGCATAAGCGCCTATCACCTGATTAAGTGCGAGTTGAACGGCTGTAAACAGATCGCAATCGTTCAGTTTTTTGATGTATTCTATCAGTTGTACCAATACTTCGGTATCGGTATTACTCTGAAAAGTGTACCCTTTGGCTTTGAGTTCGGCTTTCAGCACGGCATAATTTTCGATAATACCATTGTGAATCAATGCCAACGATTCGGACTGTGAGTAATGCGGATGGGCATTGGCATTGCTCGGCTCGCCATGTGTAGCCCAACGGGTGTGTGCTATGCCAATAGTTCCCGAGAGGTCTTTATCTTTGGCAAATTCCTCCAAATCTTGTACTCGCCCTTTGGCTTTATAAATAGACAAATTATTTTCGCTATTCATTAGAGCAACTCCTGCACTATCGTATCCCCGATATTCGAGGCGGTGCAATCCTTTAATCAAAATGGGATACGCATCCCTAAAACCAATATAACCTACAATTCCGCACATGTAATAATGTTATTAATAATCGTAAATATAAACATAAAGTCAGTGAAATAACGAAAAACAATACAAAAGATTTTATCTTAATGTTTTTTTAACAAAAAGAAAAAAACGGGATTGCTTTTCGGACGTATTGAAAGACACATCTCCGAATTTTATCTATACAATATAAATAATAACAGCATCGTTAAAATTCAGATTCTTATGATTAAACTTTCTTTCGACGACAAGCAAATCAGTGTACCACAATCGTGGAGCGATATTCGTTTAGGGGAATATGAGAGGTGGTTTCGTGCCGAACCCGAAACCCGTATGCAGCAAGTTCAATTGGTTGCTGATGTTTGCGGCATAGATGTTGATGTGTTGCTGAACAACCCCACTCAGATTTTCGACACGATAACTGATATCGTCAAATTTGTATTTGAAGAATACAACGGCGAGGCATCCAATCGTATCGAAATAAACGGCGATGTGTACGCAATTGCATTTACCGAAGAGCTGACTCTTGCCGAATGGGTAGACATCGAATCGGTATTTGAATCGGGTTCCGAATCGCGCCTGTCGGATATACTGTCTATTCTTTGTCGTCCGGCAGGAGAATGTTACAACAGCAAAACGTCCGAAAGTCGCAAAGAGCTGTTCCGCAATCTGCCTATGGACAAGGCATTACCTGTGCTTGCTTTTTTTTTGCAACAAAAAGAGAGATTTCAGAACGTTTCAAGCCTCTATTTGGAGGTAAAGCAGCAGGTAGACCAGTATCTCCTTCTTACACACAGTTTTGCAGAAAATGGGGATGGTATAAAATCGTTGCCGATTTGGCAGAGGATAAGATTTTACTTTTTGATGAGATCCTTAAAAAAACAGTTGTCGAAGTGTTCGGATTTCTCCTCTATCGTGTAGATAAAGGACAGGCGGAGGAGGATCAAGAAAAATTTCGGTCACAGATAAAACGATAGTTTATCAGTATTATATAGAGCAAGTATATTTTGCGCGGGAGCCACGCAATGCTACAAATAATGCAGACGCAAAGCATTGCGTCTCTACGGGCTTGTCTGCTTGTCTGCTTGCTAACTGTTACCTGCTTGCATTTTCACATATTTTGACTAGCTTTGTATTCGATATATTATACACACATTTGAAAACATATGAGAAAACTATTTTTAGCAGTGGCATTTGTAGCTAGTACATTAGGTGCATTTGCTCAAAGTGAAAAAGGAGAAAAAGCGCTTATCGGAAACATTGGTTACCAAAGTAATGCAGAGCGTTTTATGATTGGTGCTCAAGGAAGATATGTAATTGCAGACAAAATACGTATTGCTCCTGATGTAATGTTCTTTTTCCCGAAAAGTAAGCTAACAGGCTTGGATCTTAATGTGAATGTACATTATGTATTTGATATAGATCCTAAACTTTCGGTGTATCCATTGGCAGGTATTGCTATGCAGAACAACCGTTTTTCGGGCAGTACAGGAGAGGGTGGTTCGGACGGTTCTACTAATTTCGGTTTCAATTTGGGAGCGGGAGCCGGTTATGATTTAGGTAACGATCAGTTTGTGAATTTTGAGCTTAAATATACTTTCAGCGATGCCGATTGTATGGTTGTGGCTCTTGGTTATGGGTTTAAGTTCTAATTATAGGTAGTAAACAAAAGTTTATATTATAAAAAAAATAGCTGTTGCATTGAGCAATGGCTATTTTTTATGTGTGTGGTAAAGACTGTAGGGCGTATTGCATACGCCCGAAATACAAAACATATGCGGGCGTATGCAATACGCCCCTACGGTTGGTATATGCACGCAAAAAAACCCTCTAGATTCTAAAGGGTTGTTTTTTTTGCTTTTGTTTGACAACTAAAGCGGTAGTTCCTTATTTTTTAGGAGCACCAGCTTGAGCAGCTTCTGTGAATTTTTTGCCAAGTTCAGCAAATTTAGCAGTTTGCTCAGGAGTCATAGTAGCCATGTCTTTTTGAATGCTTTGACCTAATTTAGCAACTTCTTGAGCAATTTTAGCATACTCTGCAGTAGCAGCAGCATCACCTTTTTGTACTTTTGCTACAAGAGGAAGAGCTTGGTTTACTAATGCCTCATATTTTCCAAGAACGCTAGTGTCAGCAGTAGCTGCTGGAGTTTCAACTGGAGCTGGAGTTTCCATTTTAGTTGAATCAGCTGCAGTACCTTGAGCACCTTCAGTTTTAGTGTTACAAGCAGCAAATGATAATGTAGCTGCAGCAACAAAAGCGATCATAACAATCTTTTTCATTTTTTTCTTCTGTTTTTTTTGACGAAAATCTGTGAATAATTACCTTTTCGACTGCAAATGTAATATAAAAAAACAATAAAGTTCAACTATTTTGTGAAAAAAATATAACATTTAAGTAAATATCTTTTTATTGATAGTAGGGTTTATTGATAGTGTGGGTGTATGTTTCTGAATTTTAGCGATTTAATTGTGTGAAAACTCAGAGTGAGCTTCCTCAAAGAACACAGAGTAAAGGGGTTAAGATTTTTTCTTTTTACTTCATTTTGGCACTTTTTTGATTTTGATATGAATTATTGTAATTAGATATGTAACAACGGGTAATATTTTTTTTGAGTAAAAATATATATTTTTTCTATTAGAAAAAATATATATTTTTGTTTATGGAATTTATGTGAAAAAGCACTCTATACAAACAACAACACTCTGTAGCACACAATCTGATCTTTTGAGGTTGTGGCTGCAACGAAAAACCTAAAAAAAAATCATGCGGAAAGTATTATGGAGTACACTTTTTCTCTTATTATCGTTTAGCGCTTTTAGCCAGAATTTTTATCAGCAGAGTTTAAAAGATCTTTTATCTTCGACCAAAACTAGCAAGTATATTGCGGTGGAGGGGTATTATGTCGACAATTCGTCGTTTATGGTAGTCCGTTCTTCGGATGTCGGTATTGATACGGATGTTCGATATTTGGTTTATGAGTACAAGTCTCAAGAAAATCTTTACATGAGGAATGCCGACAATAGGGCAGAAGTTTCTGTGTTTGTAAAGAAAGAACTACAGGGAGACAAAAAACAGAGGATATTATTTTTGAATAAAAAGTTGTCAAATAAAAATCAACTGGTTATAGATGAGGCATCTATAATGGGAATGGCTATTGTGGGAGACATGGCAACTTATGTTCAATTGCCCGATCAAGTGGTTTATTCGACTTCTTTACTTGCATTGCGTGATTATCTTTTTGGTAAGGGCATGATGCCTGTAATTGAGCAGGAGCGAAGTACTCTTTAAACTTAAAGAAAGAAAAAGTTTGTTTGTAGGGGCTGGACTTTGCCCTGCCCACAAAATTATGGTTCGGGCAGGGCAGAGTCCATCCCCTACAGTCGTCGATAATATCATAAATTAGTTTGGTATATTGGGCAAGTAAAGTTTCTAGAGTGAAGCCAATTCGCTCTCGATATTTTTTCGGGCTTGGCTTTCGTATTTGTTGTAAAAATGTTCTGTTTTAAAAATTTGGTTCATAGCCAAAAAGTGTTTCAATACTTTTTTTCTTCCGGCTTTGTATTCGGTGTCAGTATAAACAAAATACTCTCTACGGATATTCTCCAAATAGTCGGTATATTTTTTAGAATCTTTTCCTAGAATAGCTAAATCGGCATCTATGAACAGTTTAGTGGTGATGTCGCTGCCGGGTTCGTGTCCTTTAGTAGCTAGTATTTGAAGTACGCATTGTGTAATCTGATCTTTGGGGAAGCCTATTTCTTGAAGTCTTGCCTGTGCTTTGTCGGCACTTTGAGCTTCATTGTCGCTTCGTAAGGCGTTGTAGATAATATCGTGGTAAAAAACCGAAAACATAGCTGTATCCCATTGAGGTATGCTGTCTTTTACATCCGATAATTCGTTGATAATATTTTCGATATGAGTCAAGTTGTGATAATAACGCCCGGCATCACAATAGTTTATAACTATTTCGTTCCATAGTTGTTTCTGTAATGTATTGTCTGCGGTATATTTTTTTACCAATTCGGTGAATATTATTTTTAGCATAATGCAAGCCGATTTTGTGTACCCTAAGATTCATAAATGTAGCGAAAAAAATTGGAAGTTATTGATTTTTGAAAATAATAATTAGGTAGAGACGCGTTGCAATGTGTTGCTACCTGATTTTCGATTTGGTTTTTAAATACGATTGAATGCAAAAAAGCTTGAATTTATGGTATAAATTCAGGCTTTTTTCTATGTGTAAGATCTTAGTATGAGATTAATTTCCTTTCAAAGTTTCGTCCATGGCAGCAGCGGCTTTGCGACCGTCGCCCATGGCTAGGATAACTGTTGCTCCACCACGCACAATATCGCCACCGGCATACACATCCGACAGATGAGTCTGCATGGTGTCTTGATTGATAACCACCGTTCCCCATTTGGTAACCTCGAGCCCCGAGAACGAAGAGGGGATTAGGGGATTGGGTGATACTCCAACGCTCACAATGACTTCATCTACTTCGACCCACTCGGTTGCATCTTTGATTGGCACAGGCTTGCGACGTCCCGAGGGATCGGGTTCGCCCAATTCCATCTTTTGCAGAAGCATGCGTTGCACACGTCCTTTGTCGTCACCTTCGTAACGGATCGGATTGTGAAGTGTCAAAAATTCGATGCCTTCTTCCTTGGCGTGTTTTACTTCTTCGAGGCGGGCAGGCATCTCTTCGTCGGAACGGCGATATACTACCATGGCGCGCTCGGCACCTAGTCGGCGAGCTGTACGCACAGCATCCATAGCTGTGTTACCTGCTCCGATGATGGCTACTTTTTTGCCCATTTGCACGGGGGTATCGCTTTCGGGATTGGAGGCATCCATGAGGTTGACGCGGGTGAGAAATTCGTTGGCTGACATTACTCCGATGAGGTTTTCGCCGGGTATATCCATAAAGTTGGGCAATCCTGCACCACTTGCTACAAATATGCCTTGGAAGCCATCGTGGCGAAGGTCTTCGTGACTGATTGTTTTTCCTATGATGCAGTTCTTTATGAACTTAACTCCTATTTTGCGTAATACATCTATCTCTACGTCAACTATTTCGTTGGGTAGGCGAAATTCGGGAATGCCGTATTTCAATACACCGCCTATTTCGTGCAATGCTTCGAACACGGTTACATCGTATCCTCTTTTTGCCATGTCTCCGGCAAATGATAGTCCGGCAGGACCCGATCCTACAACGGCTACTTTAATACCGTTGCATACAGGTACTTCGGGGGTAGATACTATTCCGTTGAGGCGTTCGTAATCGGCAGCAAAACGCTCCAGGTAGCCGATTGCTACGGCTTCTTTTCCCATCTTCTGAACATAGATACATTGTGCCTCACATTGTTTTTCTTGTGGACATACGCGTCCGCATACTGCGGGTAATGCGCTGGTTTCTTTGAGGGTTTGGGCGGCTTCTACAAACTCGCCTCGCTCTATATTCTTGATGAATGTGGGTATATTTATTTCAACAGGGCATCCTGTAACGCAGGTTGGGTTGGCGCAATCGAGGCAGCGACCTGCTTCGAATATGGCTTGTTCTTGCGAAAGCCCTTGATTTACTTCTTCTTTGAGTTTGTGGCTGCGGTATTGGGCATCCAGCTCGGGCATGTGAACACGGGGACGGTCGGCACGCTCTTTGGCTTTTACGCTTTTGCGTATGTCGCCTCGCCATGCTTCACCCCACTTTTCTTTCATATATTCTTGACGTGTCATTTTCGTTTTTTGTTTTGGGTAGGGGCGTATTGCATACGCCCAAAAATAAAATATAATGTCGGGCGTATGGAATACGCCCCTACACGTGTGATTAGTTATAAGCTTTTAGTCTCATCAACATTTCGTCGAAATCTACTTTGTGTGCGTCAAATTCGGGACCGTCGACACATACGAAACGTGTTTTTCCGTCGACCGAAATACGGCATGCACCGCACATACCTGTTCCGTCGACCATAATGGTGTTCAACGAAGCCATAGTGGGTACATTGTATTTTTGAGTGAGTAGTGATACAAATTTCATCATTACCGCCGGACCTATGGTTACACACATGTCTACCTTTTCGCGATTTATAACTGATTCTACACCGTTGGTTATGAGTCCTTGTTGACCGTACGAACCGTCGTCTGTCATGACAATTACTTCGTCGGAATATTCGGCAACTTGTTCTTCGAGTATCACGAGGTCTTTGCTACGTGCTGCAAGAACGGATATGACCCGGTTGCCTGCTTTTTTCATTGCCTCTATAATGGGCAACATAGGTGCTATACCTACACCGCCTCCGGCACAGATAACTGTTCCAAAATTTTCGATATGGGTGGCTCTTCCCAATGGTCCTACCAGGTCGGTAATATAATCGCCGGCTTGGAGGTTACATATTTTTTCACTTGATGCTCCTACGTTCTGAATGACGAGCGAAATAGTGCCTTTTTCGGTATCCGATTTAGCGATAGTTAGCGGAATACGTTCGCCCTTGTCGCCTACTTTCACGATAACAAAGTGTCCTGCTTTTCGACTTCGTGCTATCAGTGGAGCTTCTACTACAAGCTCTACTACTTTGGGTGAAAAATATTCTTTGCGTACAATTCTATTCATAAGTTGTTAGTTTGGATGCAAATATACTAAAATGATAGATATGTTGATAGATTTTATCTACTCTTGATAGATGAATTGTTTAACTTTTACTAAAAGTAATTGAGTTTGGGCTTTTCGCAATACTATTTAACAAGATAAATAATGCTTTTTTAAGTATATATAATAGATTGTAGGGGCATGGGCTTTGCTCTGCCCAAACAGTTGTTGGTGTAAATATATCGTAATGCAAACAATCCTCGCTTTTGAGGGCGAGGATTGTTTATTTTATCTGCTGCGATTATGAATCTATTTAAGCATTGCGTCTCTACAAGGAGTGTTGACGTTTGTTAGAAACAGGAACTTAAAACTTCACACGTACATCTACACCGCAGGTAAATGGTTTTCCGGCTTGGGCAAATGTGCTGCCCATCGAATTGAAATAGTACGAAATATAGTTTTCGTTTCCTATGTTTTTTGCCCACAGGTCGAGTGATACTTTATTCATCACAAATGATGCTCTGCTGTTGACTGTACCATAAAATGGTTGCGAGGCGGTATTGGCTTCGTTCCAATAAATGCTGCCTAATGCTGTATATTGTGCATTAAGTACTATTTTTTGCGAAAAATCGGCTTTTACTGGGATACTGTAATTGGCTGCTGCCGAAAATGTATTGCGAGGTACCATCGACAGGAAATTACCTGAATAATCTATTTTATCTTTCACATTATACATATAGTCTTTAAAGGTAGCATGGGTATATCCGTAAGTCAATATAAAGTTCAGATTATGATTGGCATTGAGTTGAACCGTACCCTCAAAACCTTTGCTTACCGATTTTCCGGCATTGCGTATATAGTAACCTTGCGTTTGAAGTTGCGACAGTTGCTGATCTTTCCAGTCGATATAAAAGAGGCTGACTTCGGTATGCAGAAATTTATCGAAGTAGTTGGCTTTCATTCCAGCCTCGTAACTCCAACTGCTTTCGGATTTAAACGGGCGGTCTTCCTCTTTGAGTGCAGTGGTGTTGAATCCGCCTGCTTTGAAGCCTTTCGACACCGAAAAATAACCTAAATTACCATTTTCGAACGTGTACTGTAATGCGGCTTTGGGTGTCCACTGCGAATAGGTATCTTTTTCTCTTGCATTTAATGTGGGTTTAACTGTGTTGTCGGGCATCTGATTATTTATGACAGTGTGCATACGGGCTTCTTCCCAATCGTAACGCAGCCCCAATGTGAGCGATAATCCTTTGTCTATTATATTGTTGATTACCGATTGATGGTAAAAAGCCCCTCCTCGTGTGGGGGTATTGGCATTTTGTATAGCATGCGTACCGGCAGGGATGGTTGGACCTGCTGCAGCACGGTAGTCTATGTTGTAACTGGTACCGTAATCTTGATAGAAGCCAAATGCACCAAATTGCCATTGATAATTGCTCTTGGTGTTCGATTTGATGTTTAGCTCTTCGGAATACATCCGTTGAAGTTGGTAGAAGTCTACAAAATATAAGTCTTTATCCGTAAAATCTTGGTCGATAAGTTGTTTTCCGTCGTAAAACTGAAACGAACTCATCGATCCCAATTTGAATTTGTCGGTAGTATATTCAAAATTCAATCCGTTGGTCGACATATTGCGGCGGTACGACGAGGGTTCGTTGTAATTTACATCCTTTACCGTATTATCGTCAGCATTATAAATACCGTATGGATAGCCTCCCTGATCGGAATATTCGTAAGCCGAAGTGAGGTGCATATACAGTTGAGGTGCAATCTTCCAGCTCAATTTCATACGCCCGGTGGCAGCATCCATGGGATCTGATTTTTTACCTGTATATTGATTGGTAAAATATCCGCCCTTGTGAAGTACACTTCCCGAAAGTGAGTACCCCAACGCATCGCTCACATTGCCGTAATGCGAACCGCTAAGTATATAATTGTCGTAACTGGCGATGCCTGCACGCAGATTGGTTTCTTTGTATTGGTAGGGCGATTTGGTATATACGTTGATGATACCTCCCATTGTGTTTCGTCCGTAGATAGTTCCTTGCGGACCTCTAAGTACTTCGATGCGTTCTACATCGGTCATATCGAAGTCGAATGTAGAGCGGTCGAAATACGGAACACCGTCTACATATAATCCTACCGATGGTGCATTGATACGCGAACCAATACCTCTGATATAGGCAGGCGAAGTCATTTTTGAACCATAATCGGGTATAAACAGGTTGGGTACAAAGGCATTGATTTCTTTAATCTCGGTAATGTTACGTTCCTGCAACACCTTGTCGGAAAGCAGTGTTGCCGATATGGGTTGTTGCGACAGGTTGTTGTTACTTTTGAATGCTTCGATAACCACTTCGTCGCCTATGTACGACATTTTTATGGAGTCTTTGGGTATTACGATGTCTTCGGCATGTATGTTACTGATACAACAAAAATTGACAAGCAGCAAGGAAAGGATGCTGTATTTTTTCATTAAATTATATTATTTTTGAGAATTAAAAAGATTGTTTTTTAGTCGTGTCAAAATTATTAAAGACTTTTAAGTTAATCAATCACTATATGTAGTGAAAAAGTGTTTGTTATAGTTCAATTTTAGGGCAAACGCATTAAAAAATATACCTGCTTAGGACACGCTGGTAGGGGCGTATTGCATACGCCTGGTATATTTCTCTTGGAATTTGCACTGGGTAGGGGCAGACCTATGTGTCTGCCCGAGTGAGGGTAAACGGAGGGCAGACACATAGGTCTGCCCCTGCCGATCGACGATCCTCCCTAGAATACAAGTATATCGGGCGTATGCAATACGCCCCTACGGTCTTCTACAATAAAATAAATCAGTTTTGATGCGTTTGTTATAGTTCAATTTAGATTTGCTTAAAAAATTCCTAACTTTGGTATCCATCGATGAACTCAATTTGTGCATTATGAAAAATAGCTACGCCTTATTTATTTCCATCTTATTCTTGTCGATCGCAAGTTGCAGCAATAAACAGCAGAGAGATAATACTGAAACCGCTGCAAAGCCCAATCGCAGCATAGCCTCTATTTCGGTACTATATTACAATTATCTGATAGAGCCTGCAACACCTGTCAAACCCGAAGATATTAAACTGAATATTCCTCATTTTGATATTGACCGAAAGGGTGTACTTGACGCGCAGATTGTTGATTCTCTTAAAATAAACGATATAAAAATCAGAATAGATTCGCTTCGCCCTGCCGCACAACTGTTGCCGTTGGATGCCCGACTGGTAGCTGTTATAAAATACACCGACGGCTGCAAACAAGACACATTATGCTTAGGCGGATATTCGGTAAGCGAAATTTTCTGGAATGGGGTAAGACAAAAAACGGATAATAGGCTTATTTTTCTTCTGAAAAATTATGCAGGATTTTACCCTTGGATGATAGGCGACGATATGTTTGTCCTAAAAGAGTTGCAAGACCCCTCGTTTGCAAAGGCTCCGTTTGCCTCCAGTTTCTACTACGAAACCTATCAAAAGGCATTGGCAAGCAGGTAAATTGCATTTGCAAATGTAGGGGTGAAAAATTTTTCACCCGTTATTAGATTGGGCGTATAATTATACGCCCCTACAAGTTCTCTGCCCCTAAAAATAAAACAAGGTAGTCAATTAAGACTACCCTGTTCCATTCCAAAATATATTAGTAATAACACAATTAAAAGCTCTCCCTCCTTTTCTTATATTTCTATAGTAAGGTCTGCAACAATTGCGTCGGGAGCGTTAGTTTTGACAGATTCGATACCTTTGTCTCTGCCGGCTTCGCTTTCGTACATCTGGCTCGAGCCAATAATTTGTCCGTTGGTAGCCTTCAGGTTGAAGTAATATTTTTTATTGGTAGATTCTTTTTTATCGTAATGAGCATCATCCGCCCCATTTTTCTTTACAGAATCTATACCATTTTGGCAATTAGCTTTTGTTGTATAGCCCTCACTAGTTAAGATAACCTGTCCGTTTCCGGCTTTAAGATTGAATTGAAATTCTCCGTTCTTTCTTTTTACTATTTCAAATTTTCCCATTTTTTTTTAAAATCAAAGTTAGTATAATGTTAGTTAAACAATAGTGTCTTAAATTATGTTCACAAATATAGCATAAATCGGTAATAATATTATTTTTAGGGAAAATATATTTTACGACTTGCAGGGGCGTATTGCATATGCCCGATCCACAAAATCGGTAATACGGAACACGGGCGTATGCAATACGCCCCTACAAGTGGGGCTTTCACCTGTTACCGTCAATATAATCTCGTTTAAACATATCGAAGCACAGCAGGAACAACGAGAGCGAGAGTGGTCCGAAGATTACTCCCCAAAATCCGAACAGCGACAATCCCAGTACCACCCCGAAGATTGTAATCATAGGGTGCGTATCGGCAAGTTTTTTCTGTAAAAGAAAACGTATTACATTATCTACATTCGAGAGAATTACCAGCGAATACACCGCCAAACCTATTCCGCCAGCCGTATCGCCCGTAAGAAAGAGGTACGCTGCCAACGGCAGCCACACCAACGCTGTACCGATAAGGGGTATAATGGTTGCAAAACAAGTAAAGAACGCAAAAATTATGGGATCGGGCGTACCAAAGATAAGATAACCTACCATTGCTATAAGTCCTTGTATAATAGCCAAAAGCGGAATACCTATGGCATTGGATGTTACCATTACCTTTGCCGATTTGATAACATCTTTTTTGTTCTTATCTCTGAAAGGCAATATATCGTAGGCATACGACTCCATCTTTTTGCCGCCAAGCAGCATAAAATACAGAACGAAAAGTAGTACAAACGAATTGATGAGAAACGAACTCAGTTGTCCGACCAACATTTGTGCAACACCTGTAATTTTAGAAGTTATAACAGTTAAGTTATCGCTGCTCAACAGATCGTAACCTACTTTTTGATGAACCAAATCGATCAGATGCTGAATGGTTTTGATCAGCACACTTGGCTCGAGATCGGCAGCCTGTAAGCGATCGACCAACAACCAAATAACCAAAAATGCGGGTACCAAAAAACACAATATCACCTCAAATAAGATAAGGGTTGCTGCAATGCTTCGCCTTATCTTTTTGGTATCTGCCATATAGCTCATTTGCTTGCGTACCATCACATATATGGTGCATGCACCCAATACGCCACTCAAAAATGGAAGGGTTTCTTTAAATAGGATTGCTCCGAAAACAACAACAATAATTAGTAACGAATATTTCCAATATTGTTCTTTAAAGTCTGTCATATTTTTATTTTTAATTTGTGATCTGTTTATAGATTGTATCAAAATATTAATCCATTAAGCCCTTTCCGTTGAGGATCTGCGGTATGCACTTCTCGATTCTAGCCTCTCGTGTTTTCGATTGCTTGGGTTGCGAAAAGTGAAGCAGATAGGCTCGTTGACGACCCGGTGTTAATGCCTCGAAGGCAATTTTCAGAGCAGGCATTTCGTTCAGTTTATCTCTAAATTCGTCTGCAACTGCAAATTCGGTACTTTTTTTGAAGTTTACTTCTAAACCTGCTTTTTCGACCTCAACGGCTTCAAAAATATACGCTTTCAGCTTGGGCTGCAACTCGGTTATTTCTTTTATGTTGGTAAAGCGAATTTGTCGTGCAGCCTGCACATTTTCGGTTTGTTGAATCAAAACTCCGTGAGTGTCGTGTAACAAAGCTCCTTTGAAGAACAAAAGTGCACAATATTCTTTGAATCCGTGTATCAAGACTATATTTTTTTCTTGAAATGTGTAGCAAGGATTGCCCCACTTTAGTTCTTCGGTCAGTCCACAATCGAGAGCAATTGCCCTCAATTGCTCAAATTCTTCTTGCCATTTTGGGGCTTTATTTAAAAATTCGTCTACCTTAGAATTCATAACTGATAACTGTTGACTGATAGGTATAAAACACACCAAACGGATTATTCGTTCATCAATTTCTGAAATTCGTCGATAAATTGCCCTAAATGTAACCCGTCTATCAAAGCGTGATGTACGTGAATCGACACGGGCATGGAACGTTTTCCATTGGTTTCGGTCATTTTTCCGAATGATATTTTGGGGCAACTGTCGTTTCTCGAAAAATTGCGTGCGTGCGAAATGGATGTAAAATCGATCCAAGGCACAGCCGAATAATGAATAGCGTTTACGGCTGCACAAAGATCGATGCCTGTACTATTGCGTACTTTGTGGATCACTTTAGAGGCTTTGTCGGCAAAGAGGTGGTAATCTTCGTGAAAATCCATGTGGCTGAATCCAAAAGTTCCGTTCGGACGATCTACGGTAGATTCGGGGTCGGTAGTTTGGTACAAGTATACATCATCGCCCTCTATACGATAGCGAAATGCTTCGATTCGATTGGCGGCAGCAGTCGATTTATGCAGGTAATATAAAAAGAACGATGTTTTGAGCTCCTTTGCTCTGTGGTAAGCACGGGTGCAGTCGATATTTACGCAGACACCGTAAAAGGGTTCATCAAAATTCTTGAAGAAGTGGTAATGATCTTTCCTTACCCAATTGTCTATATCTATCTTCTGTTTCATTTGTTTACAACTATTTATCGAAACTGTAGAGATGCCCGGTGCCACCCGTAGAGATGCAATGTTAACTGTTAACTGCTTTCCTCCCTGCAATTACATACGACATATCGCCCATCGATTGTACGCTGAACTCTCCGTTACAATACGTAACTTTGCACACGGCAGCATTTTCGAGATGCCCTTTAAGCAACTCTTTTCCGCCTAAGTTTTGCAACATACAAATAATACTCATACCATGTGCTATTATAAGTATGTTTTTATTTTTTCCTTCTGACGATTCTTTGACTGCAACTTCACGTAATGCCAATTGTGAGCGGACTTCGACTTGCTCAAAGGTTTCTGCCAAACCCATATGATCGAGTTTGTTTATCACATTCATTGTCTCTTTGTTAGATATTTTGCCGTGAAACACATCCTTGTACATGTCTTCGATCTTTACATATTGAAGAAAGAGGGCTACGCTTCCCCACATTTTTTGATTGAAATCGGATTCGAAACTGCCAAAACAGGCTTCCCTGAATCCATAAACCTCATTTATAGGCAGATCGGTCTGTCCATACTCTGCCAATAGCACCTCTGCCGTTTGACGGGTGCGACGCAAATCGCTCGAATAAACGGCATCCAGGGGTATATCTCGTAAGCCTGCTCCCAGGTATTTTGCCACCTCTATTCCTTCGGGGGTGAGGGGCGAATCGCACCATCCCTGCACACGATCTAATGTATTTAATAGGGTTTTGCCATGTCGGGCAATATAGAAAGTTATTGTAGAATTCATAATTGGGTAACATTATTTTTTTTTTGACGCTTTTTCCAAGCAATCGAGCACAAAGGTAATGCTTTTTGTTGGGGGCGAAAAGAGCTGCTCCGATAACGGAGCGGCATTTTAATATTGATACTCTATTTTGTTACCTCAATCAGTTAGTTAGTTGCGAGTTGCAGGAATACCCCTTCGTACAAACATAACTATTGCCGAGCTACGTGTCCCGGCAATAATTATCGTACATTTTTTTACGTTCAGCTATTTATACAATAGTAACTTTTTTGATTTCGGTTATAACCGAGTCACCTTGACCGGGAAGTGGCACATAGATCGTTACAACTGCATTATAAGGCAAAGCTCCGGGAAACATTTCAGTTGCTGCGCATAAGAATCGGTAGTTTGTTCCACTTACTACTTGAGTAGAAACACAGAAGGGGTGATAACCAACTCCGGTTAATGATTTCATAGTTTTAGTAAACAAAGTTTCATCGCTTGTTTCCATTTTGCGGTAAGAAGAACAACCGCCGTTCATAGAATTTGTCATGTTTATAAAGTATTAATATTATCCGGTACTTGTAACTAACCCTGACCGGATTTAAGAGTCGTTTTGGGTAAATAAATAACAGATAACAGATTGTATTTAAACATTCTGATATATCAGTAAGAGTATTGTAAAAAAAAAATGAGGTTTTTGTAATTCTTTTTTGCTAAAGCTGTATTTATATTTAAAAGTTTGTTTATTAGTTGAATAGAGTTTCTGTTTTTTTGATGATGAATAACTTTACTTTTTTTGTGTTAGTATACTAGCTATTGTATTATTTAATGTCTAAAGTTATTGTTTTTATTCGCTTATACCTAATAATAGATGAAAATATTTCGTTAATTTATATTAATACAATTGTTGTATCAAACGTTGTATTTGTTTTGAAGGCTTTAAAGCAGAGGTAAATAGGTAATTCACGAGGGAGATTGATTATCTAAAACTCCTCTGTTGAAACAATTGTATGGTTTTAATCGTTATTTTTGTGTAAAATGTAAGTAGTTACAAGCAGAGACGCAATGCTTGCGTCTCAATTAGAAATAACAAGAGAGTATCAATAAATACTTATAAAAACAGATAATGAGATTAGATAAAAATAATATTCGCGAGAGCATCAAAGATACCATGATGGAAACCTTGAAAATGGAGTTTATAGAAAATGACGAACCCACACTCGAGATGACCATGCCTGTAGGCAAATTCAACAGTCAAACAATGGGAGTATTGCACGGCGGGGCAACTATTGCATTAGCCGAAACGGCTGCCGGAGTAGCTTCAAATATAATATGCACCGAAGATGAGGCTTGCTACGGAATACAGATAAGTGCCAATCATGTATCATCGGCAAAGCAGGGCGAAACCGTAAGAGCGCTGGCAAAGCCCATGCACATCGGTAAATCGACACACGTTTGGGTAGTAGAAATCACCTCTTTGACAAACAATCGCTTGATATCTACCGTAACGGTTACCAATTTTGTAGCAAGTAAACGAGTAGGCAAGTAAACAGTAGAAACGCAGAATAACAATGTTGGAGATTTCACCTACATGCAGAACAGCAAAATCAATTGTGTAGATATAATCCTCAAGAACATAGTTACCGGATATACAGTTGCATAAGC
Organism: Dysgonomonas sp.; assembly: GCA_031546965.1. Lineage (GTDB taxonomy): Bacteria > Bacteroidota > Bacteroidia > Bacteroidales > Dysgonomonadaceae > Dysgonomonas_A. The sequence continues at coordinate 7,926 of JAVBJR010000204.1, read as the reverse complement.
CACCGCAGGCTCGTCGCCGTCGACAGTGGTATTCGCATAGTTGAGAGCCATAGGATTAGCCATACTTCCGCAAAGCATGCCTATGGTTTTTGCGTAATCGAATTTCAAGACTTTTATAGCCACAAAGCCCACGATGAGTACAGGCACTACCGTTAAACCAAATCCGATGCTTATCCAAATTAAGCCTTCGCCATTGATCAAAGTCCCGAAAAATTGTCCGCCCGATGCCAAACCCAAGCAAGCCAAGTAGACAACTATGCCCAATTGACGCAACATAAGGTTGGCACTTTGTGTAGTATAGGTAGTGATATGGAAACGAGGACCGAATGCCCCCATCAATATCCCCACAATAATAGGTCCGCCGGCAATGCCCAGCTTAATGGGTATGCTCATGCCCGGTATGGGAATAGGTATTGCACCCAACAGAAGACCGAGCGTGATACCAATAAAAATAGCTATCAGATTGGGATTTTTGAGCCTGTCGATCTCATTACCCAATATTTTGGCAACATTGTCTACCGACACCTTTTCGCCTACAATAGTCAACTTATCGCCAATCTGCAGGGCTAAGTCGGGCGATGCAAGCAGGTCTATTCCGGCACGGTCTACACGTGTGATGTTTATCCCATAGAGATTTCTCAATCGGAGAGTACCCAGTTTAACCCCGTTTACCTTGCTACGGGTTACAATAATACGGCGTGATATTAAGTGGCTGTTATCGATGTGATTCCAGTCTATATCTTCTTTGTTCCAGTCTACCTTTTCTTGTTCGCCGAAGAGTATTTTCACCATTTCTACATCCGATTTAATGGAGATAATAAGTACATGGTCGTTCAGCTCAAGTGTCGAAACCGAAGTGGGGATCGTTACCTTGCCATCTCTCCAAATGCGCGAAATAATAAATTTTCGGGGCGACAGCTTCATTATATCTTTGATGGTACGTCCGGCAATGGCAGGATTAGTTACCGTAAATTCGCCCACATACGTAGTCTTGTCTTTTTTGTGTTGAATATCTCCGTCAGATCCTTTAGGTATAAGGCATTTACGCATAAAGGCGATTGCCAATATAACGCCTACCACCCCCATCGGATAGGTAACGGCACAAGCTAAAGCCATATCAGCCAATTCTTTGGTCGAAGAGGGCGAAATCTGTTTCAATGTCTGTTGTGCTGCACCCAATGCAGGAGTATTGGTTACTGCCCCCGAAAGGATTCCCATCATATTGGGCAGCGATATACTGGTAGTAAAGTAAATAAGAAGGGTGAGTACTATACCCAACAAAACAACTGCTATAGACATCATATTGAGACGAAGACCTCCTTTTTTGAGGGAGGAGAAAAAACCGGGTCCTACCTGTATACCCAATGAATAGACGAATATAATAAGCCCAAAATTTTGGGCGAAATAAAGCATGTCTTTATTCACCTCCAAACCGAAGTGTCCTATAACAATTCCGGTAAAAAAGACGAAAGTAATACCCAACGAGATGTTGAATATTTTTAGTTTTCCGAGTTGCAGCCCAATAGCCGAAATCACCGAAATGAGTATAACCGTCTGTATCATCGACGGTTTCAAAATGGCATCTAATAACCAATTCATATTTTAGTTACAAGTTACGAGTTACAAGTATAGACGCAATGCTTGCGTCTTAGTTACAAGTTACCTGTAGGGGCTGGGCTCTGCCCAAGCCGTAAATTTGCGGGCAGGGCAGAGTCCAGCCCCTACAGTCTTCGGTAACTTACCACGTTATTTTCCTGTATTTAAAAACTGCTGATATTCGTTCCACATCACATCAACCCCGCATGCTTCGCCTAAAACATGTTTCATGGCTTTGTCGAAACTCCAAGGAATGACTTCTAGTGTAGAGCGATTAAACTTTCGCAGAAAATCAGGATCTTTCGAGGTGAGCCATTGCAGGAAAAATCCTGTTGTTTGGTAACCGTCTATCCAATTACCTCCGGATTTGCGGTTGGTAACCGGAAAGAATCCGTTTTGATAACGCACAGCATCAGCCATACCTTCGATGAATGCCCAAAACTCGGTACCCTGTTTGTAGCCCCCAATTCCTTGAGGTTCTAATTGAAAACCGTGGGTCAATTCATGATAAAGTACTCCACGGGTTTCGAACATCACTTTGTCGTCCCCCTGATTTTTTTCGGAATGCTCTACCCAACGTGAGCTATAAAAGATAGCAATAGCGGGAACTCCACCGCCTTTAGCCGAAATGCCATCTACATCTTCTAATGTATAGTAGATGTCTTTGATATTAGGAATGGAATCGGCAGGCGACCAGTACAATGTCTGCACCACCCACAGGGCATGTTGCTTGATTAAATTTACGGGATCGGGAACGATGCGGTTGTAAATTTTTGAGCCTTCTGTACCCGCTGCTTTATCCACAAAATGAACTTCAGGATAGATGAATGAATCCCACTTTGGATCTGACCATTTTTGAGCATATAGTGTACCCGAGAATAAGACAATAAGAGACAAAATAAATACTTTCATACTTTAACTTATTTTAAACTACTATTTTATCTTCTGCCACCGCTCGAAGATCTGCCACTTGAGGATCCCGAACTTGATGATCGAGAGCTACCACTATCGGAGCTTGAGCTACTGCTTCTGCTTGAGCTGCTGCTAGGCGACGGCTCTGTGCGTGCAGGAGCTGCTGGTGCAGGCGTAGGAGTTGAAGTCGAACTAGATGAGCGCTCTGAACTGCTGCTGCTTCGCGATGAACTTCTGTCGCTGCCCGAACTGCTACTCGACGATGAACTGGGTCTCGAAGAGCTACTGCTGCTTGTATTTGAAGTACTTACCGGTCTTGTAGTTACAGTACTCGATGATGAATTGTCTCTACTTGTACTTTCCGTTGGACGTACTGTTGACGAACTGCTCGAACTAGGTCTGCTTTCGGTATTTCTACTGCTTGATCTAGATTCGGATGATGGGCGCGTTGTAGTTGTAGTACTTGACGATCTATCAGAAGAAGAACTACTGCTCGAACTTGGTCTGCTGCTTTCGGTATCTCTACTGCTAGAGCTAGAGCCCGATGATGGGCGTGTTGTGGTTGTAGTAGTCGATGATCCACTGCTCGATGGACGATTGCTCGACGAATTGGTCGAACTAGGTCTGCTTCCGGTATCTCTGCCATTAGTAGTGCCAGAACCCGATGATGGGCGTGTTGTAGTGCTACTGCCCGACGAACTGTTACCACTGCTAGATGGTCTGGTTGAGGTAGATCTTCCTGTATCTCTTCCGTTAGTGCTACTGCCGGATGATCCGGGACGGGTGCTATTTGAGCCATTGTTCGAATTGGAATGTCCGCCGCTTGATCTGTCGGGACGATTATTATTATTATTTGGTCTATTATTGTTATTTGGTTTATTATTATACGGTCTGTTATTGTCGTTATAATTATTATGATTGTTACTAGGGCGTCTGTGAGGGCGGTAATCGTTGTACGATCTATCCCAATAATAATAGTCATTGCCTTGTATGTAAATAACCGGACGACCTGCGGGAGGCAGCATCACGGGTGGATACATTGCCGGAGCATAGGGAACATCATCGTACAAAAATTCGTAACTTGTAAGGTAGTTGTTCCAAAACTCGAGGGCATATACAGTACCTTGATAATTACTGTATTGTAATACTTCCTGAGTACCGTCTCGGGTATAATTGACGGTCAATACTCTTTCGGGATGCCCCAAAAGATAAGCTACATCTTCTTTATTCATACCTATGGTAAGATCGTTCATCTCATCATGGTATTCATAAGTAGTTTGGGGAGAGGTTGTTACGCACGATGTGAGTGTAACAGCCAGGGCGAGTATAAATAGTAACTTTTTCATATGTGTTGGCATTAGTGTGAAATCTTAAACGGTTTCTACTTTCTTAGAACAAAAATTTGGGGAATGGTTTAATGTCACTTCCTTTATTTATCGCAAAGATATACGTTTTTCCGACACATTAAATTCAGTAGATAATAATTACATTCTATTTATAAATATAATCGCAAATTGCATGCGCTTTTCCCCCTGTGTAGAGACGCAATGCTTTGCGTCTAAATGACAAGCAAGCCCGTAGAGACGCAATGCATTGCGTCTCTACGGGCTTTAACTGTTAGCTGCTAACTGTATCTATTTCTTCCCCGACATAATACCCGAATCGTTATCCGAATTATTCAGCCTCTTATCGCCACCTTTAAATTGATGTCCGAAGTTTATATTAAACGAAGCCTTTACAAATACCAATTGAGTAAAGTTTTCGGTATATATTTTCGATTGGGCAGGTATCATTGCCGACCAGTTCTGATCGTTTCTCGTGTATGTACCTCCAAATGGGTTGATAGCACCCAAAGCCACCGAAAACTTGGGTTTGGTATAACCTACACTTATCATGTGCACACGTTCGCCCGACTCCAGCGATTCGCCAATAAAATAATCCCAAGGAGTCCACATCGTGAAGTTGGCAACCCAGTTTTTGTAATTACCGTCCACCGACAGTCGCATGTACTCATTAGTGTATGTATGTTTGTAACTACTGCCTTCGCTTATATAACGGTTTACACCGGGGGTGAAAGCGATGGTCAACCGATCTTTGATGGGGCGTAAACGCAATGTAGCTTCAACGCTCAACTGTTGATGAGCTATTTGGTTTTCGTAAGTGCGGATAAATTTGCCACTTTCGAAAAGAATAGCTTCGGTTATCTGATTGCGTCGGTAGTTGTATTGCATATACAATTCGACACCAAACAGACCCTTATCGTATCCGGCAGTAATGCTGTTGTCGTAACCTTGCGTCATCCCGAGGTTGGGGTTTCCCCTGCGTATTTGCAGCGAATCTATTTGCTGCACAATATTGTTTCGGTTAGCCAGCGACGGTGTACTTCCCCAAATATTGAGTCTGTACCGGATAAATGTTTTATCGTTGATATTATAAGTGACACGTGCCGAAGGGCGGAAGGAGTAATTTACTTGGTTTTCGCCTCCTTGACTGTAGTACGAACGTATTCCCCCAACGCTTGCCACATAATTGAATTTACTTTTTTGATATTGAAATTCGGCATAGGCGTACGTTTCTGCCAAATTCATGTCTATTTCGTCAACCGTATTTCCTGTATATTGGTTTTGAGTAAATACTTGGGCGTGTTTTAATCCGGTGGTAATTTTACCTTTTTCGAATTTTTTCTCGTAAATACCTTCGGCAATAAGCGAATACTTATCTCCCATTATATGCGATTGAATATCAGTAACAGGTGTTTCGCCTCTCCATTCGTTGTACAGGCGACTGTTTTTGGAGTCGATATAAGTACCTACCACATTGAGTATAACCAATTGCTCTTTCTTTAAATTGCGTTGGTAATAAAGGTCGAGCGATGGTATATTGGTGCTGCTCGACGAAAGATCCGATATAGACAACGGCACACTGTAATCGGAAGTAGTAATAGTACTCCTGCGGTTGCTATACTCGTTGGGAGTGTCTTGGTATGAGTTTCTGAATGTTACGTTTAAGTAATATTGGTCGGTTTCGAGCAAACTGTAGTTTAACGCCAAATTGAGGTTGTTATACTTGAAGGAGGTAGGTTCGCCCACCTCGTCGCGATGCAATGTTTTGTCGGGATAATTAAACGTTTCGTTGTTGCTGCGAGTCCAGTCCAATTTGCGATATCCCCAATAAGTGTTCACTCCGAATTCCGATTTTCGGTGATTTATTTTCAGTGCAACATTGTCTTCGGCAAAGCCTACCGATCCTGCGATATTTGTAAAATCGCCATGAACGTTTCCTCCCGATTCTCTCCGGCGAACAATGTAGTCTATCACTGCTGCTGCATCGCCATAACGTGCCCCGGGATCGTCGTGATACTCAATACGAACTATGTCGGCAGGCGAAAGAGCTTTTACCTCTTCTTTGGTGGTGAGGGCGCCGTTGATGCGCAACTGCACTTCGCCTCTTCCGGTGGTGGTTATGGTGTTATCGATAGGGTTGATGGTGAGGCGCGACAATTGTAGTTTTTGCAGCAGGTCGAATCCATTGGTGGATGTTTTTACCTGCGATTCGGAGGGGAATATCAGTTTTCGATCTGCCTTATTTATTACCGATGCGGTTGTAACTACTACCGTATTAAGCGTTACCGATGAGGGTGTGAGCGAAATGTTTCCCAAATTACGGTCTGTATCTCCATTCTGAACGGGTACATACGATGTTTCGTAACCCATATAGGATACCGATACCAAGTAATCGCCCGTTGGATTAGATATGTCGAACAATCCGTTTGCATCCGAATTTACTCCTTTTACAAAAGTAGAATCGGTTTTGAGTAACGTAACATTCGCAAATTCTATGGGGGAGGCATCAACTTTGTCGACCACCTTTCCCGATATTTTTATTTGTTGAGCCGACAATGCGTTTATCATTGTCAGAGATAGTATCACTAAGAGTATTCGCTTCATACAATTTTTGTTTTGTTTGTATATATGACGAAACCAATGGCATTTTAGTTACAGAATTTTTAGAAATATTTTTCGCCCCTACAAGACCCCCCCCGTAGAGACGCAATGCTTGCGTCTCCTTCATAAGAAAAGACGCAAAGCATTGCGTCTCTACAAGCTCTCCCTATGGATATCTATGCAATAAGTAAAAAAAATCTAATTTTAATCTAATTTTTTTCAGTCTTAAATCTTAAAAGGTTTATTTTGTGAATATTATATGAAATTATTCTATATTTTTGCTTTTCAACTAACAATATAAACCTAATGAAAACTATATTATTTATTGCTATGAGCATTATAGCTCTGTTATTTACCTCCTGCGAAAAAGACGAAATGGGAATTGGTGAAACTGGAACAGGTAGTGGTGGCATGGAGAATGGGTACTCTATCAGTAAATCAAAAACAATCTCCCAAAACAATGAAATTGCTTCCCTATCGGATGTCAGCCGTAAATACTGATAAATAAACAATAGGTTCTATCCATTTTATTTACATACCTTAAATTTTCACAAATGAAACTATTATTTAAATATCTGCTTTATCTGCTAACAGGAGTATTATTATTTTCTTGTCAAAAAGATTCCTCACAACAAAATCTATTAAAACAAGCTCAGAATAGCTTAGCTATTGAAAAATATGATGTTGCTCTCAATTTATTAGACTCTATCCAAAACCCGGAAGGTATGGGTAATGAAAGCTATATGCAATATATTGTAGCTTATGTAGGTGCAAAAAAGGAAATGAAAGCGAATATAATTGCAGATACCATAATATTTGAAGCCCAAAGATATTTTGCTAAAGAAGGTAATATAGAGCAAGCTGCTTTAGCTCATTTTTATGCAGGATGGGTATACTATGCTAGTAATAATTTACCTAAATCTTTAGAGTCTTTTATGAATGCAGGTGATGCAGCAGGTAAATTAAATAATAATACATTAGTCGGTAAAAGTCTAAATAATATCGGATATATCTATTTTCAGCAAAAACTTTTTGACAATGCTATAGTCAATTATAAAAAAGCTTTGATCTATTATGACAAAGTAGAAAATACAAATAAGAGAAAACTACGTACTCTTACTTATATTGGTTCTGCATACGAAGCTTCAGATAGGTTGGATAGTGCTTTTATTTATTTTGATAAATGTTTGTCTTTAGCCAAAACATCCAAAAATGAAGAATTTCAATTTTCCTCATTAAAAAATTTAGGCGTAGCTTACTATAAGATGGGAAAATTCGACAAAGCTCTTAATTATCTGCATTCTGCCTTAGCAATGAATGTTACCGAAAAAACCGAAGTAAGACAAATTCACCTATCGCTATTAAAAGCCACTACTAGATCGGGAGATCTTAAATCTGCTAAACAATATGCAGATTCGGTAATAATAGACCTACCTCAAGTAACAAATGAGTTTACTACCCAAGCTATGTATGG
>JAVBJR010000192.1:0-2653 GCA_031546965.1 Dysgonomonas sp. | reverse complement strand
TATCTACCTAATATAATATTCAAAACAGTATGTGATGCAATATGATTTACTTGGACCGGAAGTGACAATGCCATAAACAATATATATCATACATGTCTGAACTTGTTTAGATACCTCATGCTTCTACAGGAAACGGAAGTGAGTCATAATTCTGTTCTTTTTATGTTGGATACATTCTTTGTCATAATTTATTGCAACCGGAAGTAACATCACGTGACCTTCCTAACCAATGAAACTGATGATCGTAGCGTAAACCACGCCTATCGAACACGTTTGGGTGGGAATATGCGGAATATGCGGATATGGTAAAACAACTGGTACCGGATATACCTAACGGATACAAGTCCTTCAAACTCATCACGGACCTAAGTTTTCAACAAGGAACGATCACCTGGGGGACTATAGTGACGTTATACGCATTGGAATAGGCAATTGTCGTTTACATAACAAAAAACAGGTCTGAAAAGGCAACCTTGCAATTTGCCACGTTTGCAGGCGAATACATGGGAGAGAAAGTAGAGGAATGGATTAACAAAATTGGAGGATGGGTAAATATATTGCTATTATATTTATTATTATGATGTGTTAACAAATACGTTTAACAGGATACGCTGTGCACAGCCTTTCGCAGCAAAGATGAAACACACGGGAAAATATGGAAAGGCCTCCTACTTGTTGGTTTTGTTTTTGGAGTTGCTGCTGGTGTCGAGTGTCTGTTTATGCATCAGTGACGACAACATGTGCTACGTCACAACCAAAACGAACAACTATTGGCCAAGGCAAAATGACGTCATAAACGTGGCAGTACTTTAAGGTTGCACATGAAAACTTTACGCCACTTGGCACTTTGTGTGCGTGTGTCTCTAACGAATCCAACGTTTGCTCGATCATCTGATCCTGTGTGACGGATAAACATGTTCAAAACACGACTAGAGAGCAAGGTAACGTTGATATCCTATTTCAATACGCAGCTACTATAATATTTCTTCTTTTTGGGTTGCAGAACTGGTATGACAAGATATGCATGATAATTGATGTGCAAGGATTCATCATCAACAGGGAATTCATACCGCGTGAACTGGGATATGCCACAACGAATGGCAAATACAGCGGCGTGTATTACTTCGACATTGGCATACAATATGACAACCTCCAAGAACATGACAAAATAAAGAGCATCCGAGATGGGAAGAAGACACATGGACTGTCATTTAATCCTAAAGAAGCTGAATCACCACACAAGGTAGATGCCTTCGGGGACATTGTGATCAGCCTCTATGAAAAATACAAAGAGCCAGGCAAAAACCTTGTAGGATACCGCAGAACGTGTATACTTCACGAAAGTTTCATAATGCAGTTGCGTGTGCCTGTTAAACCTAGCACATCTGGGTTACAAAAACTATTACGATGCCCATTTTATGAAAGTTGATGAACCCCTCGATAAGGTGTATAACGGTCTTGAAAACTGCAAGTACCACACTAACTATGGAGACACTCCGTATCTTTATTGTGCCCGTCGTACAGCTGAATGTTTGCGAGCATTTTTGAAGCTAGTTTTTGTTGAACCCCTAATATTTAATGGTGTTAAATACTATTTTTGGGATGAGGGATGGATGTCTTCTTCAGATTCTGATTCTGATTAATAAAGTTTTGCATATAAAGGTATTATGTGTGTTGTGTGTGTACAAAATTATTCGGATTTCACCAATCGCATTGCAGAGGTGGTAACTGCTACCAAAGACAAATCCTATTGGTCAATACCCCGTGACGTAATACATAGGTACATAAATGCATGTTCGTTCCAAATACAACACACAACGCTTTGAGTGAAGCTGAGCTGCATCGAATCAACTATCACTACGGAGAATGGACTCTGAATCCATGCCCATACAAGTAAGTGTTTTCATCATATTGGAGGGAGTTGGAATTAACAATTAACTTCTATATATGACTTGATACAGCCAGTTAGCAATGAAACTACTGCGCCTACGACTGCAGATGATGTTTCTACTGGTGATAATACACATATTGATAGTGCATCATCGACTGCTAAGGTTATCAAGAAACGCATTGTGAGAGTTGGCAAGAAACCTACAACTACCACGGCCAAGAGACATGCTAAGGTTGCAACGAACTCTGCTAACACTGCATCAACTACTAGGGTAACCAAGAGACTGGAGCGTTTCAAGAAGAGTAAACTAATAGACATGCTGAAATGTGCTATGATGAGGGAGAGAACATCGCATAAAATTGTCTGATATATTGTGCTTTTGAGATGATGTAAGCAACTGAAGAATAAAATTGAGTATAAACTATCAGAATGTGTTGGTGTGGCAATCATCTGTGAACCGTCAGCATGCAGAGCAGATGGGAACAACTGTATTACGATCCAAAAGAAGCTGCAGGATTCGGTAGTGTAACTAAATTAAAGGATGCATCAAAGGCAAAGGAAAGGAAAAATGTAGTGAATTGGTTATCCGGTCAAGATATGTATACGTTGCATAAGCCATACCGAAAGAATTTTAGGAGAAACCGTGTGATCGTCTCTGGAATGGATGAGCAATGGCAAGCTGACTTGGCAGATATACCAACGTTAGCAAAATATAATAAGGGGTATAGGTATATACTGACATGTATAGATATACTATCAAAA
>JAVBJR010000103.1:0-3020 GCA_031546965.1 Dysgonomonas sp. | reverse complement strand
AATAATGTCAACTTTATCGTGCTGGCATCAGTGCATCTATACATGGCTGGCGTTGTTCAAATTTGTAAACTCGATTGCAGTCTTTTTCTTTGCTAGAAATAACTTCACTAACCAATGAACATATTTTAAAACAGTCTTTATTTATTTACTATGTTTGTACATCTTATAAATTTTGCAGGCTTATATGAATTTCAAAAGTTAGACTTACAATCTCAGCATAATTAAAACCGTAATGATAAAATATAAACCTTCTTTTCTTTTATACGTTGTTCTAAATTTTGTTAGTGGCTAGTTTACTGAATCCGGTCTTTCTTTATTAGATATTGGCTATACTTGTGCAAACATTATTATAATTGATAGGTTTTACGTAAATGCAAGTATAATGTATATTCGCCATGGAATACATGTTATTTATCTTACAAAAGTACCTGGAATCTCGTACACAACATTTAGTTAGTTGATGGAAAAGTAAATGTATTTGACCAACACGTGAATATACGTAATCCAATATTTCAAGTTAGTAAATGCCAAATTCCAAATTTAAATATCACAAATATTATACTTTCCAAAATTAATATTCTTAAAACGCGATCTTGGCTTATTACAGCAGCTAAAGGTATCAATGTAATACCCTAAATTGCTATCTAATTCGTCCAACATTTTGGTTTTATGCACAGCCGTTTTTTTTTTAATTACAGATCATAACATTAAATGAGTTAAATCACATTGTTTTACCGCATTTTTTATAAAGTAGGGCATGTTCTTAAGAAGTTTTTGGAATTTTACAACTGTCGTCCAATTTCATCTGCAACATCGAACCATGTAAAGCATCAATTTTTTATATACCTTGGAAACTCGTGTTTCTTCTGAAAATGTAATTACATTGGGTTGCATGTGCATCATTTTATTGTATAAATTACAAACAAAAACTTTTCAATCTTGGCCTTTTTTGTTCCATTATTGCAATCATTGAAATCCGTAGATACAGCATCGATACACCATCGATACTGCTTCGATACGTCACCGATACTGCTTCAATACGCCATCGACACTGCTTCGATATGCCATCGATACTGCTTCAATACGCCATCGATACGGTTACTATACAGCATCAATACACCATCGATACAGCATTGACACACCATCGATACAGCATCGATACGCCATCGATACAGCATCGATACGCAATCGATACAGCATCGATACGCCATCGATTCAGCATTTACATGCCATCTATACAGTATCGATACGCCATCGATACTGCTTCGATACGCAATCGATACAGCATCGACATACTATCGATACAGCATCGATACGCCCTAGATACTGCTTCGATACGCCATCGATACTGCTTCGATACGCCATCGATACTGTTACGATACAGCATCGATACTGTTACGATACAGCGTCGATACACCATCGATACTGCTTCGATACACCATCGATACTGTTACAATGCAGCATAGATACTGCTTCGATACGCCATCGATACCGTTACGATACAGCATCGATACGCCATCGATACGGCACCTATACGCCTTCGATACGGCACCGATACGCCTTCGATACGCTACCGGTACAGCATCGACACGCCATCGATACTGTTACAATACAGCATCGATACGCCATCGATACAGCATCTACACGCCATCGATACAGCACCTACACGCCATCGATACAGCATCGATACGCCTTCGATACATCATCGATACGACATCGATACAGCATCGATACGTCATCGATACAGCATCGATACCCATCGATACGCCATCGATACAGCATCGATACAGCATCGATACTCCATCGATACAGCATCGATACCGTTTCGATACGGCATAGATTCTGCTTCGATACACCATCGATACAGCAAAGAAACTGCTTCGATACGCCATCGATACTGTTACGATACAGCATCGATACAGTATATTTCGGCATAGATACTGCTTCGATACACCATCGATACTGGTACGATACAGCAAAGAAACTGCTTCGATACGCCATCGATACTGTTACGATACAGCATCGATACAGTATAGTTCGGCATAGATACTGCTTCGATGTTACGATACAGCATCGATACTGCTATTATGCAGCAGCGATACATTTTCGATACACCCTCGATACACTTTCGATACGCCCTCTATCAATTTCGATACTCGTAAATATGTATAGCACCCGTATTGAACCTGTTCGGTACAGTTCAATACGTTTTCGATATTTTGGCAAGCAAGGATATGCTACTGTCTAGCAGAAACGTTGATAATAGCAACCAATTTTCTGATTGGCCAGGAGGTCACGTGGTTTCTCGACAGTAACGCCATCCCTCGGCCGAGATTCACACCAAACGCCAGTGAGGAGCCGCCTTAATATAAGTTCATTATCTGCTCTTGCGACTTTGCTGTAAGGGCGCGTTTATGGTTGCAAGAGTTGTACGATTTTGCGTACGAATCGTACAGTAGGCGGGGCTTTAGCGAGCGCCACGCCTACTTTTCGAATTTACGAGTCCGAGATCCTAGGCGAGTTCCGTATCAGCCAATGTCAGATCGGACGTCCGATTTCGAAAGCGAATCGCTAAAACCGCAATGTACTACAGGGAAAAATACATGAAGTCGAACGTCGATCATAAACGGATTTTGCAAGTACGGTTTGCAGCTTGCACTGTACAATACAATTTGGATTTCAAGATCGTATCTGCAAATCGTATATACGATTTGTTAATTTGCTACCATAAACGCACCCTAAGCCATGTTAGTCTTTGCGATCTTGCCAACATTTCCCGCACAATTGCACTGATGACCTATTGGAAATAAGAAAAGTAAAATGAAATGATCACAGCATAATATATCTCCATGTAATAATTGTGAACTATTGGTAATTATTAACGACCACACTTTTAAAAATATAATATATGATAATTTACCTAGGTATGTTATGAAATATAATTATTTCCTGCAACGGTTAACAAGTGATAAGATCATGTGTACCTTTATTACAGTCAAATATTTGATCCCCCAGGAGAA
>JAVBJR010000703.1:0-6566 GCA_031546965.1 Dysgonomonas sp. | reverse complement strand
AATAACGCAAGGTATAATCAGGTCGATTTGAGGCCAGTTAGAGCAATTTCAACCATAGCCACAGGGCTTGGATGATAATTCCCCTTGTTACTAACTGAAAAATAGAAAACTACCCAGCCAATTATTTTAATTGGAGGATAGCTCATATTATTAAGCACTTATACGTATAGGTCTGTCAATCTATTATTCGAACCGTTGGATGTGAGCAGGCAGTTACATGAGTAGGGTATGCAGTTTATTTGAGTCTTGCAATCTGCATGTCATCAACGGAAATTGTCTCAGTCTGCGTTTATAGGAGCAATTGTGTAGCCTGAACATTCAGGTCACATATACAAGCTGCAATTCTGGATTGTAATGTCGCTTCGTGGGCTGCATATTGAAATTGCACATTGTGTTTATATCACAATTTTACTTGTGCAATCGAGCTAATTGCCAGCTATAATCCAAATGGACCCAATTCCCACAGCTTGATAAACCAAACTGAAACCAATAGGCCCAATGGCTCTAATCAAGACCAATGGACCGAATGCTCCTAACTGAAACTAAAGGGCTTAATGCTCCTAACTGAAACCAAAGGGCCTAATGCTCCTAACTAAAACCAAAGGGCCTAATGTCACTAACTGAAACCAAAGGACCTAATGGTCCTAGCTGAAACCAAAGGACTTCATCTTCCTAACTGAAACCAAAGGGTCCAATGGTTCTATCTGAAACCAAAGGGCCAAACGGGCTGATCTGAAACCAAAGGGGCCTAATGGTCTTATCTGAAACCAAACGGTCTAATGGTCGTTTCAGAAACCAAAGGGCCAAATGGTCCCAACTGAAACCAAAGGCCTAATGGTCCCAACTGAAACCAAAGGCCTTAAGGTCCCAACTGAAACCAAAGGGTCTAATTGTCCCAAGTGAAACCAAATGGCCTAATGGTTCCAACTGAAACCAAAGGCCTAATGGTCCCAGCTGAAACCAAAGGGTCTAATGGTCCCAACTGAAACCAAAGGACCAAACCAAGACCAATAGACCCAATGGTTCCAAGTGAAATTAAAGGGCGTAATGGTCCTAACAGTAACCAATGAGCCAAATAGCCCTAATAAATTCCAATGGTCCTAAGTCTAATTCACACAAAACCTTTATAAAGTCCAATAGCTCTAATAGGTTACAATGGCCCTAATGGCCCTAAAAGAGAATAATGGTCCTAATAGAATATAAAGAACCCATATCTGCAGAGTAGGCACATCGAGTGCAATCCCATTGGGCCTAATCAACCCAGTAGGTCAAATTCGTTGTTACCACCTGCCACCATCTTTGTTGTGATGGAGTCACCGGCATTTATTACGAATTTGCATTTGCAGGTCAGATCAAACATTTGCTGTCCATTGAAATGTGCAGCCTGCACATTGGGATTGTAAATTACGACGCGAAAAATGGCGTGGCTAGGCTCGAAACCCCGCCCTATATGCGGCCTGCAGAGTCGCCCTGCACAAATTGTGCTCCTATAAAAGTACTTATGTAAAATATTTGTTATAGTGAATGAGATCTTGATATCAATTTCATTGTCCTTTAGCCCACAAAATATGCTTCGAGTTGGCAGAGATAATTAGTTATCGTACAATGCACAACACAGGAAAGAACATAAGAAGAAATTATCTGAATTGCTACTCACAGGTTAGAATTCAAATTTAATGAAAGCAAATTGCAGTTGGGAAATAATATAAATTATTTAGTACAATAGCAACTGCAGCATCGAATTAAATTTTTATGTTTGATTAGGTAACGTTTCTACTTGTTTATTATATGTAATATTTCTTATATGAAGTATAATTCTAATTTATACTGATGACCTAGAGGAGATATTTCTGTCCAGACTTACATGGGAACATCACGAAGTGTATATGGGGGGGGGGTTAACGATGCCAAATATCACAAAAGGTAGAGAATAGCGAAAAAGTAAACATCCTATACCTTCCTAGGTGCTCTCCTCTTACCTGGACGTCACAAAAAAATCACGAAAGGTGCGCGTTTTGCACAGAGATATGGCTTGAAAACGCCGCCATTAATAGAACGCGCAATTCTGTACGCTGCTACCGTGGCGCGATCATTAAAGGAGAACTGAACTGGTTTTGTAAGCCCCATTGAAACTTTCTCTAGTAGCTGAAAACATGTCAGTAAACACGTTGGCAGTGTCAGAAAATTTTTCTAAAATTTATATGCAATGCGATTTGCGCCAGCTGAAATTACGTCATCGGAGGCAAAACGTTCAATTTTGGACTGATTTAGCATTGAAAGTTCCGCGAGTTCCTAAACCACGCCTCTTTCTGTCTACGTTATAGCTCAGATTTCTTAACATATCTAAGCCAATATTCGTCGTATTACAAAACGGGAAGTGGCAAACAGTTTCTTTTTACTTCATCCTCATGTTTATTGAAGAAAATTGGGAGGTCAAAAACCAGTTCAGTTCTCCTTTAATCTGTGTTCCGTGAATTTAAGATTTCGAAGATCAGTGGTTTGAAACCCAATGTGGATAGGTTTTTTTTAAATTTCATTTTAATTTTTATGCGCCTCTCCTGTCTTTACTCGTGTAGATCTGCGTTTCGTTTTATTATTTTATTACAAATACGTTTCAGTGCATGCAACTTGTGAATTTAAATTATTCAATAAACAGGGATTAACGCTCGACGCGTTCTATTAATTGCGGCATTTTCAAGCCAAATTTCTGTGAAAAACGCAGAACTTTTGGAATTTCTTGTGAAGTCCAGGTAAGTGGTGAGCACCTAGGAAGGTAGGATGTTTACTTTTTCACTATTCTCTACCTTTTGTGATATATGGCATCGTTAACCCCCATATACACTTCGTGATGTTTCCTTGTTAGTTATTTTGCAAAGGACATAAATCTAGCAGGTATAATACAGGGTGCAGCAGAAAGACCTCCCCAATGTGAACATAATGTAGCTAGGGGTATTGTGGAGGTACAGCAGTGGGGAGTGTGCCGTTAGACAGCTGTGGCAATGCTGTTTTCAAAACACATCTTTGATTGGCCGGAAGAGCATCAGACTTTTATAGTTGAGGAGTATATTAAAATGGCTGTTCGCTCATAACGACTCTGTTACTTTTGCATCAGCTTCGCGCTTAGTCGATGTGACCAAAAACCCTGACAACAACAAAAAACACCACTCACAATTTTGTGTTGAGTCAGACAACCAAGTTCTGCATTAATAAGGAAATCTAACACCCGAATTAAGGACTGCAACAGAACCAGAAGCCGTGTGCATGGCGCGCACCATTGTTAAAGGTGAATCACCATTTTGAATGAACTCCTCAACAACAGAGTGATGCTCTCCTGTCTAAGCCATGATGTGAACTAAGAATTACATGAACACATCTCTCAAACGACAAACTCCCGACTGCTGTACCTCACGACTCTACCCCTAGCTACATTCTTCAGGCATTGATCGATACTGGTGCCTCCGACTGTATAATTGATCATGAACAGTGCAAGTCTTTGCCAGGAATAACGAACGAAACGAGTGCTCAAGTGAAAATGGAGGCTTCCACGGGGATCACAACCACAGTAGGATCCGCGGACATCAAAGTGAGATGAGCCAGCGGCTACAGACTCCAAATGTTTGCGGTATCGCGTGATGTCATGCAAGCGGTCATCTTGGGAAGAGAATTCCTGCGTAAAGCAAAAATAGTACCAGATGTGGCGAATGGTGTTTGGACCTCCCGGCGGTTACCGGGGAAGGAAATACCTTTTGATCTGCAGATGTCGACAATGGCGTGCTTGGCTGCCGGAATGCATGTATGGAGAGAGAGCTTGGAGAAGTCTGCCTGTCCATCGGCATACCAGGCACACTTGTTGGATGCGCTGAACCTGCATGCCAATACATTCCAGAGGAAGCCAAGAGTGTCTAAGGGAGTGAAGCTTGTCATAGACACAGGGACGAGCAAGCCGGTTCAAATTCCTATGCGCCCCATGACTGATGCTAAACGCAAGATCGTGGAGGAGCAGCTCCAGGAATGGATAGCTGAAGGCCTAATAGAGAAGTCCAAGAGCCCATAGTCATCACCGTTGGTGGTAGTCCGTAAAATGCACTGTACGTTGAAGTTGTGTCGAGATTATCGCGAGGTCAATGCCATTATGGTGGCAGACCAATATCCAATGCCGAGAGTGGATGAGATCCTAGCACGGTCGGGGAAGACGAGATATTTCACCAGGTTAGACCTGTACCGAGGCTACCTTCACGTAGAAAAGATCGATGAAAGCAAAGCTAAAACTGCGTTCCAGATGCCGAGAGGTCTGTGGTAGTTTACAGTGATGCCCTTTGGGTTACGGAATGCTCCGGCCACATGTCTGCGATTGATGGATGACATGCTGGGAGAGGCCTACTGGATGTGGGCCATGACCTTCCTAGACGACATCGTTATTTATTCTGATACCATTGAGGAACACATTAAACGCGTGAGGGATGTGCTAGACAGTCTGGCTAAGGCCGGTTTGACGGTTCACCCGGAAAACATTCAGCTGTGTGTGCAAGAAATTTAGTTTTTGTGGTATGTCCTTTCACCAGGTTTATTGCGTGCCGATCCTGAAATGTGGCAGCCTTGGCCAAGTATGCAAATCCCGTGAAAGTTAAGCAGGTTCAACAATTCCTGGGCTTAACGGGGTATTACCGCCATCTGACGCCCGGTTTCTCCGAGTCGGCTAAACCCTTATACAAATTAACTTCAGAGAAATGTGAGGGTACCTGGGGTCCGGAACAAGAACTCGCGGTGATGAAACTGAAACAACTTCTTCTGGATTGCACTGGTGTGGTGCTGCTGGATCTCAGTCGAGAGTTTACCATACAGACGGACGCCTCTTGTGTGGGACTGGGAGCAGTGCTACTGGAAGAAGTAGATGATGTGGAGCGACTGTGGAGCGACCTGTAGCTTTTGCTAGTCGAGGGTCAACTCCAGCTGAGGCCAGCTACTCAGTGCCGCAGCAAGGTTGCCTAGCGGTGGTCTGGGCTATCAAGAAGTACGCTCTCTACATCGAGTATACACATTTTACAATTGAGATTGATCACCAAGCGCTGAGGTGGCTGCGGGAGTTGAAAGAGCCAGCTGTGAGGCTTGCGTGATGGTGGTTGCAGCTCAATGCGCTCGAATTTACGGTAGTACTGTACCGAAAAGGGTCATCAAACAAGGTGGCCGATGCCCTCTCTCGAAATCCTCTAATAAGCCAGGGTGAAAATACACATTCGGTTGCGGTGGCAGTAGCCAAGGTGGTGCCCGATGATTTCTAACCTAATCGCGAGGGGTGGATTTCAGCTCAGCTGGACCATGAGCTTATGGCTGGGGTACACCGGTACGTGGCTTCTCAGGAGTTACCTAACACATTAACATAATTAATAAAATATATTTGGCAATTACATGGAAAATAGGTAAATTTATGTACTTTCTAACAAAAATTAGGATCACTGGTATAGAGTATGTATTATTTTTTTGGGAAAAATTGATTGCAACTAACTTTTTACTGCGCCTCATATATTGAGAAAATGACAATTTACGCTGCTAACCTATTTGACCAATATGTGACAAAGAATGCATATTTTTAATGTTTAGTTGTAATGTCACTTTATGAAAATATTATTGGGAAATTACAGTTAAGTATAGATGATTGCATCGTTATTCACTCAATAAAAGCAGTTACTTCAAATGTATTCTTGTGTTATGTGCAATATAGGTATTTTCCACACAATATTGACAATCTAATACCAACTAATTAACTTTATGAAATATTTCGACCCTCGAATTAGTAAATGAGACTACCAGAAGTAGGATTTCATTGGGCGCCATTAGTCCAGTCAGCTATAATGATAATTGTTTTCGCTTTTTTTATTTTAGGGTTGATATTTCATTATTAATTTGAAAATATTTTTACCCACAAAGTTACGTTTAGACACGATATGTGATTCGGCTCACCATGAACCATCATCAGGTGTCAGAAGCAATTACGAATATAATTTCGGAAATAATAATTAAGTCTTTGATTAATTAACTAGCGTGATCACACTGTTAAGATATAGGGCTGGTTCTTAAAAGTGCGAAACATTATATTGAATGCATATTTCGTTCCAAATTTGATTTTGAATGGATGTTATTGCAGTTCCTGAACGGCCTGGCACAATGTCAACAGCAGCCTGACAAAATTTCATTTTTGTAAAATATATACATTTGTTCAACGTGAAAAAGACAATGGTGCATCAACTGCTCATTTTGAAATACGAACACAACGATAGAAGGAATTAAGAAAGTATTGATTTGATAAGTTATTCTTGCAAATGCCTGATGTTGTTGCGAAACTAAAGGTATGCAATTGATGATTTTCGTTGAAAGTCAATAAATTCCGGCGAAACACATGCGAATGCAGTTTCTAAGTACCAATTTAGTAATCTATTATGCTATAATATTCCTTTAACATGCAATATTGATTTCCCTGCACGCACCTCCAGTAATCAATTTTTAAATAATTGGCCATTATTTATTTATTGTACGGTATCTGAAAACAATTTGGACGTGCACTATCAAAT
>JAVBJR010000180.1:0-3099 GCA_031546965.1 Dysgonomonas sp. | reverse complement strand
ATCCACCTACACACACATTTGGAGTCAAGATGGGCTTTTTATTCTTTGATGCATTTTCACACATGTAATGTCGAGTACCATACTATTTTGTGCATTTGATGTCACGGGTTCCTGATCTTTACATTTGTGCAGGAGTCTTTGGCTAAGAGAAGTTGGCATTTTGCAGGCTTACCGAAAAAGATACTCCACCCTAGCCCAAGCAGAAATGTCAACAATCAAAACGATTACACTCACAGAAACTTGGTTCACATTTGCTATTGTTGGAATTGGAGTACCCATCCCAGTTAACAAATGCTGTCGCATAAACGTCGCAAAGACGTACCTTGCTGATGTTTGGGTCGTCGCAGCGACGTCTTTATAGGACGTTGTTGCAGCATATAAATGTCTTATCCGGCAATCTATCATCGTCAGTGCGACGTTTGTGCGACCAATCTGAGACGTGTCCTAACGTCCATAGGAAGTTTTTAAAGGTCTTAGAAATATTGACAGAGATATTGCATTTCACATCCAAATTTATGTCACCAAAACGTTTACTACACACAGAAAAATGTTGGTGTCAGATGAATTGTTTTGAAGTTTCAATTCAGCACGTTAATGGCGAGAATTAATGCAAAATTCATACTCTATAGGCCTCCTGAAAATAATTCATTGACCTGTACATATTACTCCTTAGAGAATGTTACAGCATCAAATCACAGGTGACATTTAGACATTTTCCGTTTGCCAGAACCCAACGAAAGGTGTCAGTGGAGTATTATGTTGAGTTTGCCGATTCTAATTTAAGTGTTTATTGAGAAATCCTTGGCTGCATATGACATTTTTAGTTGATTTATCTAAAATAAAGCGGTTGTTTCCGGGAAAGTTGCACTGTTTTGAGCATAATGAAAACTGGCAACATTCGAAAGTTGAAATGAATTTTATTCATTGCTGCAGGGTTACAAAAAATGGTCAAAAATTAATATGGAAAATGCTGCATGGTATTCAAGTACCTGACTTGACATGTACGGATATTACCATTACAACACAAAATAACCAATGGATGTAATTCACAGGACTTTGTATGTTTTCTGGGTAACGTTTCTGCAATGTCATAATTTTGACTTGCAGACGATCAGAGATTTATGACATTCAGGCAACGTTAATTAAACGTAGGTGACGTCGCGACCTAAAATGATCAATGGACGACGTCCTACTGTAGGACGTCGTGTGTTATCTGGGATAGCTTTGCTTGCTGTAGCGACAGAAAGATTTGTAAAAAGATATACTTAACGTGACAAACACATTTCAATCCACTATTTACATGATACAATAAGGCACAACTTAGTTATTTTAAATCAATGCACATAATTAATTAGTTTATGAAAATATGTTATTTGCCGCACAAATACGAGGCACAGTCAAAATGTTAATTGGAATCATTTCTTGCTAAAAAAAGTATTGAGCTATTCCCGTTATTCTAATTTTTGTTACTTAAAGCCTACCTTACCTATTTTCCGTGTTATTGCCAAATTTATTTTATCACTCATGTTGATGTAGTACGAGTTTTTCAACGCCATTAATAGAGAGGTTCTGCACGGCGTTTGTTAGGTACGGCGACGCCAAGGAGGGGGAAAACGTCATCACATTTTGTGCTGAAGTCATGGGCGGAGCCTACTCCCTTCCGTGTTTCCTGCTAGGCGTCCCCAACGTCTGATGGCTGCTCCAGCAGTAGCAGAGAAACGGGTGAGTTTGTACCCCCTACAGCTCATTGGCTTGACCGCCAATTACAAACGCTGAGCAAAACCATAATCGCGACGGGTACGTGTCGGGAATGGGACGCCTGGGATTTGCCCTTGCCATTCTGTTTGCAGAACCTCTCTATTATCTGCGGTTGGACAGACTTTTTAAAAGATGGCGTAGAAAAACTCGTACCACATTAACATAAGTGATAAAATTAATTTGGCAATTACATGGAAAATATGTAAAGTTATGTACTTTGTAACAAAAATTAGGATCACTGGTATAGAGTATGTATTACTTTTTTTTGAAAAATTGATTGCAACTAACTTTTTGACTGCGCCTCATATATTGAGTAAATGACAACTTACGCAGCTAACCTATTTGACTAATATGTGACAAAGAATGCATATTTTTAATTTTTAGTTGTAATGTCACTTTATGGAAATATTTTTGTGAAATCACAGTTCAGTATAGATGATTGCCTCGTTATTCACTCAATAAAAACAGTTACTTCAAATGTATTCTTGTGTTATGTGCAATATAGGTATTTTCCACACAATATTGACAATCTTATACCAACTAATTTACTTTATGAAATATTTCAACCCTCGAATTAGTAAATGAGGCTACCAGAAGAAGGATTTCATTGGGCGCCATTAGTCCAGTCAGCTATAATGATAATTGTTTTTGCTTTTTTTATTTATAGGGTTGATATTTCATTATTAATTTGAAAATATTTTTACCCACAAAGTTACGTTTAGACACGATATGTGATTCGGCTCACCATGGACCATCATCAGGTGTCAGAAGCAATTACGAATATAATTTCGGAAATAATAATTAAGTCCTTGATTAATTAACTAACGTGATCACACTGTTAAGATATAGGGCTGGTTCTTAAAAGTGCAAAACAGTATATTGAATGCATGTTTCGTTCCAAATTTTATTTTGAATGGATGGTATTGCAGTTCCTGAACGGCCTGGCACAATGTCAATTGCAGCCTGACAAAATTTCATTTTTGTAAAATATATTCTTTTTTTCAACGTGAAAAAGACACTGCTCATTTTGAAATACGAACACAACGATAGAAGTAATTAAGAAAGTATTGATTTGATAAGTTATCCTTGCAAATGCCTGATGTTGTTGCGAAACTCAAGGTACGCAATTGATGATTTTCGTTGAAAGTCAATAAATTCCGGCGAAACACATGCGAATGCAGTTTCTAAGTACCAATTTAATAATCTATTATGCTATAATATTCCTTTAACATGCAATATTGATTTCCCTGCACGCACCTCCAGTAATCAATTTTTAAATAATTGGCCATTATTTATTTATTGTACGGTATCTGAAAACAATTTGGACGTGCACTATCAAAT
>JAVBJR010000430.1:0-2836 GCA_031546965.1 Dysgonomonas sp. | reverse complement strand
CAGAAACGAGTTACCATCAGGAAATACGTGTATTACTACGTGCCGATCCGAGGAACGCCTTTCAGGTTCATCACCTTTATTCGAAGGAGTTTTTAAATAATTAAACCAAGATGAGCTGTTGTAATGAATTAAGTACAATTTTGGGATTGCCTTACCCGAGGATTACGGAATTTACAAAGTATTGGGAGAAATAGATTTGCGAAGCGACTCCATTAATAGTAAGTATTTTTTGCATTTTTTTAAAAAGAATAATAGCCAATGAACTTTATTTATAGTTAATATTTACTTTATTTACAGTCAGCACGTTGTTTGAAGACTCCGAGTGGAAGGTGCATCTAAACTGGAAATTGCATTATTTACTACACCAAATATAATTATATTATTCAAATATTGAAATTTATTTCACAATTTATGGAACATTTATTCAACATGAAATATTTACTTAACATTTACTGTAAAATACTCTTGTTTGAGTACAAAATTCTTAGCGGAGGCTTAATTTTAGCGGGTGGCTGAAATGAAAACCAACCAAACAGTGTTGCATATTGCACATAAACTTATACAGTAGTTATTTGAAGGAAGGATGAGCTTCTACAGCAGGCTTTCCTGCAAAGCACTGTGGATAAGCTTTGTTTTAGGTCCGCCGGTGAACACGTGGACGGATTGCGTAAGGGCCGCAGCTCTCTCGATGGTCCGCCGCACTTCCAAAACGAGTTTTATTTTGCGCCTAAATATTTTGGTCCAAAATTATGGCCAAGAAAATAAAGCCACCGCTAATAAATAGTGTTTTACAGTTATTTATTCGTAAATAGTTATTCCACATTTGCTCAACATACATTTATTAAACAGTTGTTAAATATTTATACAATTATTCTATAGGGTGTTTCATAACCTTTTGCGTTACTGATTATTCAATAATATGTTAGTAAACTCAGTTTTTGACGACCTTTCGCATGGCATATTCAGAATTTGTCTGTCTTTTTTACCTGCTGTGACCCCCTTGCAAAAGGTTATGAAACACCCTGTACATTTAACACTAAACAAACTATTCATAACAATTTGTTTCAATTTGTTAATGTATGCTAAATTATACTGAAATGTTTAGTTGTTTTCCTGATCGTTACAATAAGTATTTGTTACATGTCACAGTTATTTAAATGTTTGCTGTCATTTACAAAAGTTTGATAGAGTTAAGAAAAAATACGGGAATGGTGATTTTAATTGTATTGAATTGAAATTGGGAAATTTACAGGATCTATTGCGCTTACGTGCACCCAAATTCCAGCAGGGAGACCATGAACCCCGAGGAAAGATTGAAGCACTTTCTGGACAAGGTGGCACTGTCAGGCTACAAATGGGACACCAGTAGAGTGCGTCAACCGCCCACCGAAAGCGATTACCGTAAGTCTCTATATCTGTATTTATTAATATTCATATTAATAATTAGAGTATATTTACAGGGCACAAGAATGTGATGCAGTTGGACAAGAACAAAATTTACTGTAAGTTCCTCTCTGGTCTGGAAATGTAAATGTAGGAAAACTGTGACTTGACGCGTGAAACAAACAGGTGACACCGAGTTGCTGCAGAGCCTCATCTTCGATGCAGAAGCAACTAAATTAGTGGGTAAACACGTCAAGTCAGACAAAATAGAGTAAGTCAACATATTTCTATTACACATTTTACACGGTCATGTTGCGGAATGGCACGTTGAACACTTTCCGACACGCGCAAATAAATCAATTCAAAATTGAAGATGCCATTCTGCAAATCTGCAAATTGTGTGATTAGTATTTTAGAAAGCGAAACGACTCATTTAGGCTCTTTTAATTGTCATTATAAATTAAATTGAATTTAAATTAGAAAGTTGCATAAAAAAACAAAAGTGGATATTTAAATTCCATCACAAATGTTTATTCACTTGCCATATTTTCTCATTTTCTCAAATTATAAAGTCCACAGTCTGTTCTGATTAAATTGTAATAAATTCTGATAAATGCTGATAAATGAATTGACAATTCAGAAGTTATATGTAATGATTAATAGTTTTATGTTGCTGTCGGAGGAATGGGTAAGTAACTGTGTGTATAAGGTCTGAGCAGGATATTACTGTAAGTATGTTGTTAATATTAGTTTAGGGTAAATGCCGCAAAAGCCACAAGAATTAATTCCCAAAATATTTGTGGGAATTTCAGCTGAAAAATACAATTCTTGGTTGAGTCGTGTCGTGAAATAATGTTGCGAGAACTCCTACAAGTCGTTGCTGGTAAAATTGTGGTTGTTTAAATAAAAAACAAACAACTTGTATAGTTCGATCTCAAGTGTTTTTAATTAATAATGATTTTTTAATGATGATGTCTTAAGAAAGCAGCGTTTAAATATATCTGAAAGTGAAATAATTGATGTATTTATTTTATATGCACAAAAGCGCCTTGCACTATGTCATGGGATTGATAAACAGGTAATGTTACGGACAACCATTGCCGTTATAGGGTCATCGAGGCGTTTTGTATTTACAGTAAGCGGATGATGACACAACAGGACCATTGTATAAACTTGAATATTTGGTTGCGGCAATCGTAATTACTCTTTAAAATACGAGAATTGCCGTATCCAATCAAGTCTGTGAACGTTGACACCACCAATAACTCCACATATATGTGGAGGTTTGCTGTATTGGGATATTAACATCTGGTGGTGCTTTTCAGAGAAAAGACTTCCAAGAACCACGGCATCACCATGTCTTTCGTGGCGACCAGAAGCGGGTTGACGCGATGGGACGAGTACTCCACCGAAGAGAAGTACTTAATTGTTTGTCATGTGGCGAACTATCAAT
>JAVBJR010000905.1:0-4087 GCA_031546965.1 Dysgonomonas sp. | reverse complement strand
CAGACATGACACCATTCAGGAAAGTTGATGCTATTTTGGAACAAGGAACGTGGTCTATGTTTTGTGAGCAAGTCATGGTCGTGTTTAGATTATAAAGAGACTACAAAACAGAGACTAACTTGCTGAAATTTGCATTGCATTTCATAAGAGTTCAGTTGCAATCGGCATTAACTCATCCAAACCCAAATTCCATGGCACAAATTTCAAAACAAGAAACCTGGTCACACTGTTTCGTGCATTGCAATTAACCCTTTATATATTTCCTCCAGTTTTCAACTATACTGTAATGAATAACCAACTAGGGGATGTCTATAAATTACGTTTCTCAAGGATAGTCTTTATTACTATTCCAAAATGTGGTGTTGAATAACGTGAATAATGTTCAGATTCAGCATCAAATATTCAATATGAAAGCGACACCAGTAAAGAATTATTTGCAAAAATTGTTTTCATAGGCAAATTGATTAAAATCTTATTAAAGGTGAATTTATATTGTTTTGCAAGGTACCTATCCTGAAACTTAATCTACACCGAGAAAAACCATGAAGAAAGCAAGAGGTGTTGAAACAAAATCTCTGTGGAAATAAGTTAGTAAAAGAGTTATTAGCTTTAAAATATTTAAAGTTTACCAGATACAAGAGGTCAACTATAGCATTTGGCGAACCTCCTAACTTAATTACCCCGAACTTTAAGTCCAAATAACTTTTTTTTACTAATTTCCACACAGATTGGATGTTTATTATACAAACATATACAAACTATAATCTTTTGGAGGCTCCTTTTTGATGACATTACAACAGTTTCTTTATTTTGTTTAATTTGTTTGATGGTCTTTGATTAAATTAGTCAAAGAAATATAGCAGTCAATTCGCATTTTAATTGTAATGTTTTGATTTGTGTAAATGATTTTAAATTACTTGGCATTTCGCAGAAATAAATGGCCAGTAATATCCAGAGCTATATTGTGATGAAGGAATACCAATTGTAGGACTAATTTTGCTAATGATTTATGTAAGTGTAATGAATTGGTGTGGTGGCATCCATTATGTTCAAACACTACTTCCAATGTCCATGAAAGTAGAACATTTTCAATTTAAGGTGCTGATTAAACACCAGTATGCATCGATCACACTGAGTGATAAAACAAGGATGAATTCTTGAACAACAGGAATAAGTCATGTCAAATAGATAAACGTATATAATTTGTATAGCAATAAAATAACTACTATACTTATTACATAATGTTTAAACATTAAAGCAGTCTGTATTTTATAAGATATATTGTAAATTAAACAATGCTGCATTCAACCTTCATCCTAAATTTAGTAAAAAAATATTACAATAATTTATTAAAATAACATTACTATAATTTATGAAAACATTACTATAATTTATTAAAATCTTATTAGAAGTATTCCTTGTTTAAATGGTCCTAAACAAAATACGGCTTCCCTGCAGCAGTTGTTTATGTCAAAAACCAATCCATGCCCATTACTATCATAAACAGGTTTGGTATATCAGATTGTCAGATTATGAGGCTCTGGTCATGGGCATGATTATGCCCATAGTCAATTAAAATTTAAAATCATGACAATGGCTGAATATCGAATATGACCACTGTCTTCCAAATGTGCACAAAAGTAAACAAAATCTACTCTGAGCAGTTATTTTTGCATAATAATATAATATATAACAGAATTTGTTTACATATACCAAATGGAAATGGTTTTAACAGACAACAATGGAGGTTTATTGTTTCCAAAATGTGAAATTAACGACGACTGACACATGACATTCACACAAGTTGCCGAGTGAGTTGTTTTGTCCATAGTAGTGATTTGAGGAAAATCTCATGCAGGTCACGTGTCATTCGTCCCCTTCTCGGACCGAACCTGTAGTAATAACGACCTTCGTTTGTAACTCGGCCTGTGAGGTCCTAAACACACTCCAGTAAACAAGCACTTGCAACCCACGCACGTACCATGGCCACATTCACCTGTTGCAAGCACTTTCCAAGTAAAGAACAACTACCCACCACCGGTTTCATATTACTTGCGGCTCATCGGTCACAACAGATGTTTTTTCTTTCTAAAACCAACCCGTAAACATCGTATAAATTGCCTATGACATCCATAAGGTAAACTTTGTGATGGCACGTGTGCAGCATCATTAAAATTATACCTTATTGCTAAATCCCTATTAAGAAACCTAATACTATTTACTGTTCACTTAAAGTCTACTGCACTCCAGCAATTTACCCTATACTCAGTATAAACACTTATATTTCCAATATGGAGGCTGTAATGAGGCCAATTGGTGCAACCTAATTGACTGAAAAATTTTCCTCTATAAGGACTACTATTAGAGCGTTCAGATGAAACGCAGAAACATTTTTTTTTATTTGGAGGAATTAAAACATACATAAGTATGTTTGGGCTAGTTAATTAAAGCAATATCTAAGGAAGTTCCATGTACGAGGAGGGTTCGTTAGAAAAATTCACCGTTGCATAATTTGCTTCGCTACGGCCTCCATCTTGGCAATGAGAGGTGCGTACTCAAAAGTGCCAATTGGCTGAAAAGTTTTCCTGTGTAATTGACCGGTTTAAAAATGCGCGCGCGCCACAAGCGGTGGCTAGCTCAACTAAAGCAGCAGGGGTGGAACCGTGCGGTTTAGCGTCTGAGACACCGTAAAACGACGATCCCGCGTTAAATAAGCGGTTGATCAAAAACTTACCGTCAACCGAAAATGTTCCGCAAGTCAAAATACATCTTCCCACATACTTTCCGGTATTCTCGGAATCTTAGTTTCCGTTTGGTAACCGGTTATGACGTAACTCGCATGATGATCGAGATACACGTCCGGTTTCAAAACGGAAACCAAGTTTCCGAGAATACCGAAAAGTATGTCGGAAGATGTATTTTGACTTGCGAAACATTTTCGGTTGACGGTAAGGTTTTGATTAAACGCTTATTTAACGCGGGATCGTCGTTTTACGGTGTCTCAGCCGCTAAGCTGCACGGTCCCTGCTGCTCTAAATCCCAACCTGGCGGCCAGGCGGCGTATTGTTCTGCACATGCGCAGTTCATAATTCTTAAACGCGTCAATTAAGCTTACAAAATCTTTCTCACTAAATCAATTTACCGTTTTCAGTGTATAAGCACATCCCATTTTCAATATGGAGGCTGTGATGAGGTTAATCAGTGCAACGTGATTGGCTGAAAGTTTACCTCTGTAAGGACGCCATTTTTAAACATCACTCTGTCAATGGCAGAACACGGAAATCGGTCAATTGACCTTTTTCAGTAAGCTATTGCCATTCGATGAAAAATTGTTTAAAAATGGCGTGTTTAGTTGGGATCACGAGGGTAAACCTGTTTTCTCCCAATCAGGTAGTGAGTGAGTGACTCTATCCCAATTAAGGCCTCCATATTGGGAGAAGGTGGTGCTACTGAAAACGGTCAATTGAGTGTTTCGATCCTTGCTGCTAGCAAAGGAAGCCACACCTATTCAATTGCCTTAATGAGAAAGACTTTATATAGTAGTTTGAGAAGATCGTAGGATCGATTTCATACAGGTGGCACTGACACCATTCAGTGTCTTGATTTCAATCGATGCAATTATGTAGATTTAGGTAATACAGGGTGCGGCAGAAAGACCTTCCCCATTTGGGAAGTCAGTAGCTAGGGGTAGGTTAGGGGTACAGCAGTGGGGAGTATGTCGTTAGACAGCTGTGGTCATGCCGTTTTTAATAAACATCATGGCTACGACGGGAAAGCATCGCATTCTTATTGTTGAGGCGTTCATTAAAATGGCGGGTCGCCGATAACGACTCGCTATAACTTTTGCTGATATAAAAAACTCCTAAACAACAAAATCACAATGCTCTCCCGTCCAAGCCATGAAGTGTATTAAAAACGGCATGACCGCAGCTGTCTAACGACACACACCCCACTGCTGTATCCCTACCCTACCCTTAACTACGGTCTTCCCAAATGGGGACTATCTTTCTGCCGCACCTTGCATAATATAAATTGCAATTCCGTTTTATTTGATCGACTAAATGAAATGAATGTGTCTTATATCAAC
>JAVBJR010000030.1:0-5744 GCA_031546965.1 Dysgonomonas sp. | reverse complement strand
GACTCTCAGTGCCTCTGGTGAGGGGAGTGCAAACTATACACTAACATGGACTGTATAGCCATGGAGAAGTTTTCGTCCTGCTCACTAGGGGCGCTGCGAGTCAGTCTACTTTCGGGAGCACAGCGAACGCGACAATACTTTTGGCCAGTAGTGTACCTCTGCGTAGGCCTGTTATTTGTTTGTTTATCTAAACGGCTACCTACAATTTAGAAAGACTGTCAGCATCTAGTACATCTTTCTTTGTTAGTAGCCTACTTATTTATTAGATCGCGATTGTTTGACTACAGGATTTATGATCGCAATACAAAGCTGCCTGTGACTGTAGATTCCCTCAATGATGTCATCCAGTGCGGCCCAGCCTTAATATTTATTAAAATATGTTTGTGCTGTTGTATCTGTGTAAACGTATCGTGCACAACGTTTCTGCATAGAACATTTTTATTGAATGGAAAACGTATACAAAAGTTCACAACATGGCTGAATTTTTGAAATGAGCTTTTGTGCAACTGAGGTTTACATTTTCGTTTTCTGAATTCTGGTTGTCAAGCAACAACGTGTTTTCGAGATAGGCTGTGCATGTTATAGTTCATTATAATTTGTGCTAATTTGAAGTGCGAAATTTAAGCTCCAACTACAACGCAGCAGGGAGGGTCTGATCGTTTAAACCTGCAGCAAACTTCTTTGGGGCGACATTTGTTTGCTGCCATCGAACAATCTCCTGTGGGTGCGTCTGGATTACATTTGAGGAGCGGTGTTTTACTCGGACATGCTCCCCCTGCTGAGAAACAAAAACGTAACAATTACACACATTTTTCTGAACTTTAGTACATACTACAACCAAACGATGTCTTACGAGCTGGCGTAGGGGGAATAGTTGAAAAACAAAACAATGCTGGAGTAGAAAGACTTGTGTCACCGCAACAAATTTCGTCCTCGTAGCAGTAAGGTGCGGCTGCTGTGCAAGGGCATTTGCTACTTTCACAGACAAGGTTCGGATAGTAACCTGTGCATGATGGGACTATAAAATGAAAAGAAAATGTAATGTGTGATCAATTGAAGTTTCTTTCAAGCATTGCAATACAGTGAAACCCCGTTATAAGAAATACTCGGATATATGCAACTTTTTTTAAAGTCCTGGCTGAAAGTATAGGCATTTCCATGTTAAGCAACTCGGATATAAGAAACTCGGATATAAGAAACTCGGATATAAGAAACTCGGATATAAGAAACTCGGATATAAGAAATACTCGCTTATAAGAAATATAAATGTTAGGAAATTTGGACAAAAAACCCGGATAAAGGAAATTTTCCAAGAAAGACACCAATTATGCAATCAGGATGTCTTAGGATATAGGAGAAAGATTTAAGTCGGAGAGCGTTTGGTATTATATTTTGTAATTACATTTTGTAATTATATTTTGTAGTTAATAATTATTTATTTCATAGTTGGTATTTTAATTTATTATTATTATGTACTGAAAACGACTAAGAAATACCTCTCTTTCAATGCCAGACTGGCAAGAAATAAAGAATTGCCTACCAGTTATGCAATCCCACATTGAACCAGTTTACACAATTAGGGTCTCAAATTAAACTCTGGATGAATTATCAGTTTGATATTTTGTGACACATCGGGAGTGTCATACATAAACTACCTATAGAGTTGACATTATTGAGAATGTGAATCCTCAATAATGTAAACTTGTAAGCAACAA
The DNA here is from genome assembly GCA_031546965.1 of Dysgonomonas sp. GTDB lineage: Bacteria > Bacteroidota > Bacteroidia > Bacteroidales > Dysgonomonadaceae > Dysgonomonas_A. The sequence continues at coordinate 4,029 of JAVBJR010000030.1, read as the reverse complement.
TAAGAAGCAATCGACAATTCTGCAATACTGTTATAATAGTTCAACTCCTAAGCAATAAACGAGTGTATGTACATTATGGTTTAATAAATTTTTAATTGGACATTGAAAAAGTCAAACTCGGATATAAGAAATACTCTGATATAAGAAAATTTTTTCCTGGTCCCTTGAAGTTTCTTATAACGGGGTTTCACTGTATTTAGAATAACGACTTCTAAATTCAATCGCTTAATAGCATTAATTACGAATTGTTGCTTTGATTAGAGAAATTGGAACATGGTCAAGTTATGGTTTTAATGCTAAGATTATATGCAATTTTTAAAAACGCTGAATCGAATGTATCAAATTATGCTGTTTGTAATATGATGTTCATCAATGGTGGCGGTTGAGAATTTGTAATTCACTGTCACGTTGCATTATTTCTGGCAAACGGCAGGCTCATCAAAAAACTTACTTGCCTTCGTTGGCAAAGGCAGTCATTTTTTGTGTTGATATACAAGGTCTGACAATTTAGTAATGAGACCAGACTTTTCCTGCTAAATGTATCAACATTGCAAAAATGCTCATACAGACCGTGTGTGACTTTGATCCTCCCTTGAACCCCACACCAACTGGCATAACCCTACAAGCTCTCAATTTGGGGCATATACAAATCAAGTGAAGCTGTGTGTGTGTCATCTGCCTTACAAAAGTCATGATAATGCACCATACCATACTGTACTGTCTTATGCATCCAACTTTGCTCCAAGATACTAGGCGCATTCAAAAACTGCCAAAACGACTGTGTTAAATATAAAACTGGAAATTCAGGTTGAAAGCCATGTTAATGGGGCTAACATGCTATGTTCATGCTATGCTATAGTGTTTTTGAATGCGCCTAGTGTTTTTATTCTCAAAAGCCAAATCAGTAGTTAAAGAAAACGATTTGCACAAGTCATCCTAAGGGCAGTAACGCAGGCCTTAAATGAAATTTCACATATTGACATGAGCGTTGGAATAATTGTGTTAAATCTCAAGGGCAATACTTTGAAGGGGATCACATTTTGGTTTACTCAAATTTTAATAAAGGTTTAATTTTAAATCGGTCTGATTACTTTATTGTCGGACCGTGTACACATACAGTGGAGCCTCAATTATCCGTTACTCGATTATCCGAAACGCTAATACTACATTATTTTTCTTACATCATTTACCATGGATCTTCTACGTTAATTGTGAACTCAAATTTAATCCATTAAAAATGTAACGATAAAGTTGAAATTGTGTATGAATGATATGGATATTTGTTCCCGTCATTACTATGTCCCACCGAAATTAAATATTTGTTTTATAAGAGTCCTCGTTATATCAAAACCCAAATATCCGAAATGGTTCTGTCCAGTCCAAGGCTCCTAGACTTCGGATAATCGAGCTTCCACTGTACTACTTGGCTTAACCACCAACGCCATTTAATTGTGCCTAGTTTCTTTAACTGCCATGACATCTTGGTAAGAAATACTGTAAAAGTGGCAATTTTGGCGGAACACTAACTTTAGGGGGCACTTGCATGTAACTGCTTGTGACATTGTTTAGAAATATTAGTTCTTAATAAGGTATTATAATACAAGTGGATTAAATTATGTTTGAGCTGATTTCAGCACTGTACAATTTAATTAATGCACAACTGTCCCAAAACGTTTTGAAACGAAATTATTTGAGTGATAAGTAAATTTTCACCGAAGGTGAAAATAGGCAATGGCCGGGATGAAACGGAAATGACTGAAATGGAAATCACCAATTGACATAACGTAATTATTACTATTTGTGCAATATTTACATGCTTGTGGAATTGGTGCTGGGCTTTGGGTAGTAGTTGATGGACTAGTAGTAGTAGCGGTAGTAGTAGTGGGTGTAGCTGTGGTAGGTTGTGCGACTGGGGAACGTGTTGGATCTCCTGGATTGTAGCAACATGCCGTAGACAGTTGCAAGTCGATGCAGCATTCATTTCTGGGTGGGCATTGGAAGTGAGATGAACAAGAAAATCCTCTGCCTTCACAGTTCATGTTGGGGCATGATGCTCTTTCATCTAGATCTTAGGCATTGTTTGTCATTAAGTTTACTGCGCAATTAGCATCCGTATTAATTCATGTACCTTTATCTGACGAGAGGCCAAACAGCTTGTGTCCGTAAGAGACTTGTCCAACCAGAAATAACATGGCACAAGCGATGAAGAGCAAATTGCAAGTTGCCATCTATAGTAGACAATAATATTACTTTACACTAGTCTTTGTTCTGCTTTCAGTGGTTAACATGTGAACTGACGGTAAATCTAATAAACGCCTCCGATTTAAAAAAAATTGTGTAAGAATCTTTAACTCGGACAATCCTGCCATAATGTCCAAAGCCTTCAGTGCTAATGTCTTTGTTTGCTATAATTTCCAGAGTATGTGTTGGACCACTTGTTAATTCATGGTTTTACTTTATGTAGGCTGAGTTGCAGGGTACCTTGCAAAACTGTTGGTTTGCATTAAAGGCAAACAAACTATGGCACGAGTCATTTTAATAAATAGCTTCTATACAGTGTTACACTAGTTATATTTAAATATCTTTAGTTGTACTATATATAGCCGGGCAACTATTATATATAACACTTATGATCATCCATAGTATTTGAATGTGATTGCATAATATTCTGCTGTGTGCTGGATACAGATCTGTTACAGTGTATTATACGTACCTTCAAGTTTTGCAGTTGATAGTTGTGGTTGGTAACGTTGGATCTAGTGGGGGGATTTATATACTAGAAAAACACAATGCGATTTTAATTTGCCTTGGCGACATTGAAATACTTTATTGACCTTAACCTACGCCATGATAATGAAAAGTTTATTCATTTATCGATTATTTTTCATATTGTATACAAAGTTGAAAAGCACCTGTCGGCATTTTGAAATCATCACATGCATGCCAATAATGAATATGGGTAGCACCAATATAGCAGTCAAGGTTTTTCCTATCATTACTTTTCATGTATTATGTGCATTCCATGTAAGTCTTTCTGAATGCCTATATACAGATTCAGAAAACTCAATTGCATTGTAATAAATCCCGGAATTACGTAAACCCTATAATGTTGTAATTCCCGGAAATTATTTATTTATATTTTCTAAACTACAAATTAAAAACATTCCGTATAAACATTGTCGCACTGCTCAAATACAAATGCGCAGTTTGTAACTATTAACATTTAGAAATATTTGATTTTCATAATCGTTATTTTTAGCTATCTTATTACAATATGAATGTCATTGCCGATTAATTCATACACGACTGAACAAGATGAGAAATTCCAGGACACTAGAGTTTTTCGAATCCCTGAATATTTTGTGCAAAATTTAGTTTGCAAAAATGGCGAAATAGTTTTAACTTCCTGACAAAAGGAATCTGAGGAAAGTATGATGAAATGGTATTTGCCCCGGAACTGATATCCCTTCATTACTTTCCATTGAATATTAAATGAAAAGCTATATTGCAGTCATATATCATCAATTTATTTGCCTTCTGATGCCGATTTCCAAAGGGATTGTTTAACCACAGTATATAATGTATACTGGACAGCCAACTCAAGATGGCTGCATACTGCTTTGGAGTGCCTGGTTTGTGGCCAGGATATGGACTGATGGACTCCTGCAACTGCATTCCACATAACCCAATGTCATAATGTAATAGTACTAACACTTAGTCAGTCGGTACTACACCTATACAATTACCATATGAATGCATTAAGGCTCATTTCCACCTACTGCTGTTGACCAACAGTGTTGCCATGTCTTGCCATATGCAAATCAAGTCACATGTTACCAGGATTAGGGGAAATCGCCCGTTTCCACTGGCTGTTGAAAGTTTACCTGATCAGGGTGGACTATTGTCAGCTGCTGGCAATATTCATAGCAGTGACTCAACAGCAGTGAACTTGGTGGAAACACTTTAAGCTGTCAAAATCTTTTGACTTTTGACAGCACTATTGGTCATTAGCAATAGGTGGAATTGTGG
>JAVBJR010001105.1:0-3441 GCA_031546965.1 Dysgonomonas sp. | reverse complement strand
CGGTATTAAAGATTGTATCGTCCAAAAGTTGACCTCGAAACATGATTCCTACACCTCTTTTCATCTGCGTGTGGATGATACAGTGGTCGAGAAACTGATGTCACCTGATTTTTGGCCAGATGGGGTATCTTACAAGATGTTTTATGGCAAGTTATTTGAAGAAAGAGTGGTGGATGCTGAATATCGCGGTCGCTATGTATCCTGGAAGCAGAAGCCGAAGGACATTGTCGCTAAATTCGTGGGTCAGGAGGCGATCTCTACTGCTGTTCAAGATGGTCTTTAGGCCTATAGAGATTTACTACCAAAATGTAAACGGTTTACGTACTAAGTCTGTGTCTGTCTCTGAATTTGTTGCGTCGTCTATTGTAAATTATGTTTATTGTCTCACGGAAACGTGGTTGAATGTATCGTGTTCTTCTTGTGATTATTTTCCCCAATCTTATTCCGTGTACCGAAATGACCGTGTGTCTATGACTGGTGCCGACGTTCGTGGTGGGGGTGTGTTAATCGCGGTACCAGGTCACTTGTACTCGGTTCGTCGTTTTGATTTGGAGGTAGATGATTATTGTGTCTGGGTTCAGATTTCTAGTCCAGACAGGAATCTCCTTGTTGGTGTGTTTTATATGCCTCCAGGTTTATCGCTAGAAAAGTTTAAGAGACCGTTCGATATACTTGAGAGTGGAATTTCCAAATTCAATGGAGATGTCTATCTCTTAGGGGATTTTAATCTCCCCCATGTTAATTGGCCGCTTCTTGACTGTTCCCATGGTACACCTGTTATTGCCTCTAAGTTTATGACGTTAAGTACTTCGGTATCCTTCTTAGGTCTTCGTCAGTGCAATGGCATTGCTAATCGGTTTGGGGTTTATTTAGACCTCGTTTTCTCAAACGCTCCTCAGTGTGAGATTATACATCCTGATTTTTACTGTGTTGCCGAAGACATTTTCCATCCTGTATTAACTTTTAATCTTGATATGCCACATGTAACTTCTACTTGTTCTTCTGATCCTCCTTCTAAGTTTAACTTCTCTAAAGGAGACTACCCGCTATTTATTTCCCTTATTAGTCTAGCTGATTGGTCTAATTTTTTTACATGTGGTGATGTGAACCTTTGCGTTGAGCGCTTTACTCAGATTGTGACTGAGGCGATGGAGATTTCCATTCCTCGAGGGAAAATTCGCCATAGTTCCTTTCCGGAATGGTATTCCAAAGAACTGCGCGTAATGCTTTGTAAGAAGAAACGGATACATAAACGTTTTGTTAAATTTAGACGTTTTGAAGATTATACCAAGTTTTCTGACTTAAGGGTTAGTTGCAAGCGGTTATTGAAACGTGATAGATGCGCCCAGTTTACTAGGATTGCGGATGGCGTTAAATGCAATCCAGCTGCTTTTTGGAAATTTTTGTCCCCTCGTTTTCGCGAGGCATATTTTGATGTCTCATTGAAAATTGAAGATACTTTGATATCTGACTCGCCTCAACTTTGTCATGCTTTTGGCAAGTTCTTTGAGTCCACAGTCAGTCAATCGTTACCCACAGATAGCTCTTGTTTTTCTTCTTTAAATAATAATGCGAGTCCTGTGGATGTTTTTCTCGTTACTGAAAGCAGTGTCATTTCTGCGGCCAAACGCCTGCGTCCCCTAAAGGGAGTTGGACCAGACGGTATACCGCAGTTCTTGGTTAAAGGCTGTATTCTGATCTTAGCCCCATTTCTAGCCCATATTTATAACTTGTCCTTCTCTAGTGGGGTTTTTCCCTCTCTGTGGAAAGAAGCAGTGGTTTTTCCCGTGTTTAAGAGCGGTTCTAGATTGGAAATAACTAATTACCGTCCTATTTCCAACCTTTGTGCTTGCGCTAAACTTTTTGAGTATGTCGTTGCTGATGCTCTTATTCCGTGGATGAAGAATTTCCTTTCTGAGGATCAGTTTGGTTTTGTTGCTGGCCGCTCGATCGAACTTAATTTAATGTCGCTATTGTTTAAGGTAGCCCCGTGTTTGTTTAGCCGAAGCCAATTTGATGTCATCTATTTGGATTTTGCTAAAGCATTTGATATGGTTAATCATGCCCTTTTGCTTATCAAATTGGGGCATTATGGCATGTCCAAGAAGTTTGTAGCTTGGTTCGAATCTTTTCTGAAAAATAGAACGTTTGTCGTACTTTGCAATGGTGTTATCGGCAACACTAAATATAATGTGCTTTCTGGTGTTATTCAGGGTTCAGTTCTTGGACCATTGCTCTTCCTTATCTTTATCAATGATCTTTTGGCTGATCATAGAGCTCTTGCTAAATGGTTGTTTGCTGATGACACCAAGGCTGGTCGTGAAATCAGAACTTTATTTGATTGCCATGTTCTTCAAATGGTGTTGGATGATATCCATAGGTGGTCATGTCGTAATGGTATGAGACTTAATGCCTCAAAGTCAGCAGTGGTATCTTTTACACGTAAAGCGACATTTTTGTTTTTTAACTACTTCATTGATGGGGTAGTTATTCCACGCTGTGAGGTCCAACGCGATCTAGGCATTCTCTTCGACCCTAAGTTGGTTTTTCGTCACCATGTGTTAAAAATAATTGTTGATTGTAATCGATATCTTGGAGTCTTGTATCGTATATCGTATACTTTTGATTCTTGGTTGCCGTTAAAAACTCTTTATGTTACCTTGGTGCTTTCTAAGATAAGTTTTGCTTCTGTGATCTGGGCTGGCTGTGCTGAATACCTTAGAGATAAGATTGAGGGAATTCAACGCCGTTTTGTGCAGATAATACACCGTCGTTTTTTCTCTACTGAGCCGTACAATTATGTAAATATTTTGCGTAAACTTGGCTTACTTACAATCAAAGAGCATTTATTGTATCGTGATTGTTTGCTATTGTACTCGATAGTTAACGGAACTATTTCCGCACCGCAGCAACTTGCGAGTATCAATTTCCGCGTTTCGTCTCGTACAAGGCTTGGTGATCTTTTTTATATTACCGATCATTTTCAAATAATGTCACGTCTCTGTGAGCAATTTAATAGTTTTAGTTCAACATTGGACATTTTTGCACTTACAAAATGGCAATTTAGAAGCCAATTGTTCGCACTGTTGTGTAATCGGAGTTAATACTTTTTTTTAACTATTGTTATGTATGTTTGTAGTTGTTAGTTTTTCTAATTTCTAATTGTTCTAATTTCTGGTTTTGATGTTGTTTGCTTTGGTAGTCTAGTAAGGCTGTTCACCCCTCTGTAGGCTTCCAGCTGTCGGGTGGCAGCCATCAGACTTTTCTGAGAATAAAAGAGATTATTATTATTATTATATTATTATTACTACTACTACTACTACTACTACTACTACTACTACTACTACTACTACTACTACTACTACTACTACTACTACTACTACTACTACTACTACTACTACTACTACTACTACTACTACTACTACTACTACTACTACTACT
>JAVBJR010000600.1:0-3984 GCA_031546965.1 Dysgonomonas sp. | reverse complement strand
CCGCTCATGGCGTGTAAGAACAACATGTGGTCGGCAAGAGTTTTGTCAACTGCACTTGGCGGATGATACAGGGTAGAAGGGGCTTTTCCCTTCCCTGGCTTCAAGAAGTATACATTAGAAGAAGTACACAGTCCGATCATGATAACCAGAAGATCAATGTCTTCACCCACTACTGCAACCCTTTCATGATCTGATGCCAGGGTATTAGCTGTGAGTATTATCAATCTGTCTGCGTCTTTATTTGTTTGTTTGCAAAGAAAGTTGGTGTGGTTGAATTTGGAAATCAGCATGGATATCAGTCGACTTTTGTTCTTTGAATTTGCAAGGAAGTTCTCTTGAAAGACTGTGGAAACCATTGTGCCATTGAACATTATATCGATGGAATGTTTTTTGCTTGATCTCCTTAAACGCTCCACATTTTTAGTAGTTTTGTAAGATTCAGGGTATCCATCAAAAACAATAATTGCGCTTGACTTGTACTTAGATCGAACATATATAACATAACTGTCGCAAATATCTGCAAATGTCTGCCCACTGGACCACACAACTCGGTGCAATAAAAACCCTCCATCAATAACAAATGTACAGTTGTCCAGTTTTGTGTTTCCTTGTACCGGTTTGAACGCTTTGTACAAACTGGATTTTGTACCTTTTCTCATACCACTCTCATCGAACAGAGATGGTGGGTAGGGACAAAGTTCATAGGTTAGAAATTCCTCTAATTCTTCATCTGATTGTTTAACAATGCTAATTCTCTGAAATAGAGTGGTTGGGTTGATGGCCACAGTTTGATTTTGAACTTGTATCGCACAGTTCATATTGGCAAGGGACTGTACTCTGTCATTCCGTTTGAATTTGACTGATCGGAAATCAGCACCAACAATGCGTTTGACACCCTTAGTACCCACCTCTCTTGACAAGTGGCAGTTGATCCTTTCATCACCGATGATCCCTCTACTTATGGATATGAGCTCTGTGGTTTCTGGAAACGGTGGGTTCTGCTGAAGCCAATCCAACATTTTCTTTGCATCATCATCGTCTCGACGGATTCTTGAGTCTCTACTGTCCACGTGTTGTTCTGAAGTAGTAAAATTTACATCACAAAAATGTTCCATTTGATCACAAACATGTTGTAGTGCTGTCATCCCTTGGGTCCATCTGGACAAAATTCCTTCACCGACTCCACGGCCTCGAGTTAGTCCACCATAAGTTTTCATATGCTTTATCAAATTTTGTTCTATAGCCATGTCACTCCACGTACCACACCATAACTTATCACTTCGTCGAATGGTGAAGCCCCCTTGTAAAGTGAAAGCATTATGTTCTTTCTCTGGCATGGTGTACTCTAATTCATGCATATCCTGTAGGTAAAGATGAGCACACTTGGCATACAAATAGTGGCCACTAGCATGGAAGTATGGCAGCATTTTATGAGTGGTTTCAAGGTGGAGGGCCCAATTGCCAATTCTCTCTGCTTCAATGAACTGCTTTACCAAAGTGATCATTTCAAAATATTGTATCCACAACTTTGCAGTGGGACCACGTTGTGCCAAAAGTTGAATCTGGGCTGCAAACTGTTCTCCAAGTTCTTTCACAGATTTGTTTTCCAGTGACGAAAGTATCTCTGATCGGTCTCCACTGTACAAAATCTCCTCTAGTTCACAGTGAAATGCAGGGGAGAAGGTGATGCATTCCAGGATTAATTTGCCAACAGTTGTATGAGCCAAAATGTGAGCTCTGACAGCCCTTGCATAAGCATGTCCTGTCATGATTTTGTCAGTACTGTTAATAGCATACACAGTATTGAAAAGTTCAGTCAGACCACTCCCTTCCATGATGTGACCCACTGCTCCCATGAAAGACATCAGCAAATGAAATCCTCCTAGCCTAATGTCTACATGAGACAGTTCAGGGTCTTCCTTGCGACTTGCAATTACATCTCGTGCCTTGAAGTACTGTGGCTGATCAAATGTAACCAGGGTGGTTACCTGACCTACTGACTTAGTCTTTTCTACAGCAGACAATAAAGCTGTGTAGACCGTATTATAGTTACTTGGGATAGCATTGATGAAAGGCTGGCAACCAACAAATGTGGTTTGGTATGGTATGTGTCTTGTTACTTTCTCCATGAACCCATTCCACCCACCGATGCCAGGTAGGTCTTTATATTTGCTGTAAAGCCATATTAAGTCTGGTACAGAAGGAACAACAGTATCACCTTTTAGGAACATTTCACTGAGATCTTTGATCTTAACTGCTGCTAGGACCTGTTCATTTGTCCTTTCAAATATTCTCAATTGAACAGCTCCAATCCTTCCAACTTGTTCTGCTGATGGTACATCCTACAACCGAGAAATACTTTGACCTGGGACAACTGCAGTTTTTGGGGTGATGCAAACTATGCCGCCCATTACGTGAAAAGTATTATGTCCATCGAGTGTTTATATGTTGAAGTCTACATTGTTGTACACCAATTGAGTTAAGGGCTGTTCCTGAGTAGTCAGTGGTGGGCACATGATTGTTGACACTTCAAAACATGCAGCTTCACGATACGATGAACAAAATCCCAGAGATGACAACACTTCAATCAACTTACGGGAGCCGTACTTTTTGTATAAAAATGCTGCCAAACCAACTTGCACAGGAGACATAAACGATTTTGGCCTCACAGCACTAATTATACAATGTGCGACTGCTGTCGACTTCTTCCTCCATTTCTCAATATCTGCACGCTTCTTGTTCAATACCACACCATCAGTTAAAGCTCGAAGAGTCTCAGGAATGAGGTCCTCGTTTCCTTCTAAAAACTGATCTGGTGGGGGATATTGTGTCATGTTGTATACTTGGGACCGTATATCCTCAACAATAATAGCAGCTGCTGTCTCAACAATGCGAAGTCTTTCCTCTTTTTCAGATGACTTTTTCTGCTCATACCAGGACTCTGATAAAATGCTGTAGCCAGTGTTTTTAAAACACACAACAGGAGGTCTGGTTGTTGTTATCAATATGTCATTGCCATACCTTTCAATAAGATGCGCTCTTACTGTCTTCCAGTTAGGACGGTAATCACCTTCAAGAATAATAATAAATAATTATAATAATATTCAATACCTCACATCACCTACTAATTCTTATTCTAGTCACCTTCAATTTTACTTAGTAATTCCTCCATGGAAAATTGGCATTCTTCATCACTGCTGTCAAGGAAAGTGAAAATTCCTTGCATAGCAGTATTTATTTCACCCCTGAATGGGCCACGTTCTTTTTTGACTTCTTTCACCAAGGGACGATAGTACAGTTTTTTCATGCATGAGAAATGATACTGCCCATCAGCAGCTACTAAGTCAAGAGTTGGCAATACACGTTGTATTATAGATCGTGCATACTCATCATTTCGTTTTTTAGCAAGTTTTAGAACGTTTTCTCATTTGCAATTTTCTCACAGGATACACAGGATTGCGTTTGAGAGCAGGAAGTCGTTTTGTTTATCTGCATAGTTTGATGGTATTTTATCTCCACACAAAAAACAATGAGTCTTGAAAGCAAATGTAGGTACAGATGAACGTAATTGTTGCACTTGAACACCTTCTTTAGCCCTCTTGATAGATGCAGCAATCAATTTATCATTTGTGCATTGCTTTCTGCATTTCTCATGAACTTCAAGTGATGTTCCCCTGAACAGAGTGACTTTTCCATCTCCCCTCATTTTACTTGCTTCAGCGAATGACTTCAAGCCTTTTTCTCTCACGATGGTAGTCTTGGTTCCATCTTCCAATGCTTTATCACATATAAAACACTCCGGAACTGACACTATGCACACATACACGAAGCACGCAAACTCAAGACTAACTGGGGCCAAGCAAGGCTGTACACTGTACAAGGATTATACACTGAATGTGTGATGTCATCAAGTACATGGTTTGGGTCACCTGCTTATTAGTGACCAATGGCCAAGTGAGGTAATAAGCATATCACCTGTATTCT
>JAVBJR010000052.1:0-2525 GCA_031546965.1 Dysgonomonas sp. | reverse complement strand
AACCATCTAATTTCAAAAGTCTTAATTGGTATTTTGTTCTTCCAAGCAAATTAGAAGAGGAACATAGAAATCAATAAACGAAATTATGTAAAGTGTCAAAAATCATACATTTTCCAGGATAAAATGGATTAAGAAAAAAATCAAATATATTTCCAGGATTTCAAGGACAATAAAAACATTCCAGTATAATTCCTGGATTCCCAGTATCAGTAGACACCCTGTAATGTGTTATTTCCATGTCCATTAGGGTGTCAACTTCTCCGTACAACCCGTGTTGGACGTGCGCTTCACCGAAGGTACGTACGCGTAATAAACTTTTTGGAAATTAAATAAGTAAATAAGAGACCTGACATTTATAATATGTCCCAAGGTATATTGGCTTTTGTATCAAAGCCAAGTGAACACAGGACACCGCAAACAAGTCCTGACGGCACCAACGTAGATGGGCCAAACTCCAAATTAGCCCTTTTCCTTCCGCAGGTAACCGAAGATAAGTGAATATCAAACATATAATTGGTTGTAATCATGAACCACGTTGAATTCACAGGAACTTCAAATCTCTTTTGGAAATTCTACGATTAAGTTCACGTCGGATGGACCGCCAAGGACTTCGCTCACTTTCTCGGTGTCGCGAGCGAGCCTCGAGGTCAATTCCCTTCGAGAGACGTGGGAATCTTTTACTCGGTCTGAATCATCAGTGGCACCACGAGATATGTCCACTGTCTTTGTATTGGACCAATTGAGCCTTTCTTGCGAGCAATTGCAATTGCTGGCCGTGCAGAAATGCACTCTATCTATTCTGGTAAGATACTTTGAACGTGTCGCTGGAATAGATATGAATTGGAATCGTCTTGAACAGGAATATAGAAACAATTCACCAGGGTTGTCACATTATATCAAATTCAATTTATGAGGTTTTTATATGGTGGTGTAGATTTGCTATCAAAAGTAATTCATTTCAGAGAAATTGCTGGTCGTAGTTATTCTTGTTACTGTACATATTCCTGTTCATAGTTACTCCTGTTAATAGTTATCCTATTCATAGTTATTCCTGTCCATAGTTATATCTGTTCAGTTATTCCTGTTCATAGTTATTCATGTTCACAGTTATTCCTGTTCACAGTTATTCCTGTTAATAGTTATTCCTGTCCATAGTTATTCATGTTCACAGTTACTCCTGTCCATAGTTATATCTGTTCACAGTTATTCCTGTTCACAGTTATATCTGTTCAGTTATTCCTGTATTCCTGCTCATAGTTATTCCTGTCCATAGTTATTCATGTTCACAGTTACTCCTGTCCATAGTTATATCTGCTCACAGTTATTCCTGTACAAAGTTATTCATATACATGGCTATCTCTGTTCATCGTTATTTCTGTCCATAGTTATATCTGTTCAAAGTTATTCCTGTTCATAGTTATTCCTGTACATGGTGATCTCTGTTCATAGTTATTTCTGTTCATAGCTATTCCTGTTCATAGTTATTCATATTGACAGTTAATCCTGTTCATAGTTATTCTTGTTCACAGTGATTCCTGTTCATAGTTATTCATGTTCATAGTTATTCCTGTCCATAGTTAGTCCTGTTCACAGTTATTCCTGTCCATAGTTATATCTGTTCATAGCTACTCCTGTCTATAGTTATTCCTGTTCATAGCTACTCCTGTTCATATTTATTCCTGTCCATAGTTATATCTGTTCACAGTTATTCCTGTTCATAGTTATTCATGTATATCGCGATCTCTGTTCATACTTATTCCTGTCCATAGTTATATCTGTTCACAGTTACTCCTGTTCATAGCTATTCCTGCCCATGGCTATCTCTGTTCATAGTTAATCCCGTTCATAGCTATTCCCGTTCATAGTTACTCCTACTCATAATTACTCCAGTTCATAGTAATTCTTGCCCAGTCATTCCTGTTCAGAGCAATTCCCGTTCAGAACGGATCTTCAAATTTCAGACTTATATTCCTGTTTATGGCTTACCATTTCATAGATATTCCGAGACACCTGTTGTGGTGGGGGGTTTGTGGGAGATGGGTCCCATTATGAAATACAGCTGGGTAATGTATATTCAAGTGATGTTTATTTTAATTGCAGGCTGATGGAAAGACGGCAGACATCAATCTAGACCTGTTAACGTTCTCCGCGTATTACCATCACGAGAAGTTCTGGCCGTGGTTGGCGAAGATGGCGAAGAAGAGACATACAACTCCTCCTCTCAGGCATTCTCCTCCCACTCCACCAATCACAAACCCCGGTCTGCTGAGTCGCTACTCCGCAAAGGTAACCGTAGAGGTGCGCAACGCCTCCTGCTGGCTCCAGATGGGACCAGCACCCCGATGCGGCACCGGCATCCGCAGGGCCAAGTTGCAGGGTCACTTGTCCCCCGAAACCAGAACCGTGGACGTGGTGGTCGAGAGCTGGTGGTGCCGTTTAGGGGACATCCCTTACCCGGACAACCCCATCAAGAAGCAACACTACTGGAACACTCCCCTGTTTGTAAGCGTCCTTCTGGTAAAAGC
>JAVBJR010001277.1:0-4234 GCA_031546965.1 Dysgonomonas sp. | reverse complement strand
CGCAAATTAAATAAAATAATTGCAAGCAACCAATTTTCGTTATCAAAATATCAATCCACTGCATAATTAGGATATAAATAAACTGTCTTACCTTTGGCTAAGCTGTTGTCCGCAAATTATAGGGTTTTGATGCAAAACCGCGCTGATTTTTCAAAATCGCCGTATGTTTTGCATGCTATTAGTGAGGGAGAAGCATACCTCTCCCAAAATGCACTGCGCCAAGCTGCGCATGCGCAGATAATTGATGAAGTCCCCTATTGTTGATGATGTGTAAATGCATGATCCCATTTTTGAAATTTCTCGGTATTTTTAGGAAACGAGTCACAATATTGTATTATAGAAAGCTTACTGAAGCAATGATGACATCGTAGCTTTCCACTGTTCTCATTGATGTCTATTTCATGTCTATAAAATGACACGGATGATAATTTTCTTCATTGCTTTTATTTTTTCATATGAAGTCGGGGAAAAAAATTGATATCGGGGAAATGTCAGAAAATTTCGCTTTGTATTTCCTGTGGATACCATGTGTATGCATAATTCTTATATTAACAACATAAAATAATTTTGGTTCCTTGTGTACATATTGAGAATAATTGAACTGAATGTTGTTGCTGTTTAGGATGCTGCAGTTGGCGTGTAGATGTCGGTGGAATCTGCAAAAGTTGAACTGCAATACCTGCCAGAAAGAACCGTTTTGATGTGGAAATACCTTGATCGACCAATATGGCAAGTGGCCGAATAAGAAATGTAGGTGGCAAGATAATTTATATTATTATTCTCATGAATGATCTGTTAAAAACTGGTTTCGAGAACGTGGATGCGATTATTTGGTATACATATGTACATGCCCGTTAACTATTGGTTTTTAGTGGATTTGCCTCGTCATAACGTTGCCAACGATGTTTCCCAAATCTTTTTTCTAATTATCATGTAATTATAGTTCTAACTAAATTCATTTTCACTGAAGTTACAATTGAGTGGTTTTTGGCTTCGTTTTGGCTGGTAACTGTCTTTCAAATGCATGATGCTGCCAGCTAAGGAAGCCACACCTAATCAATTGCTCTAGGTAACAAGACTTGAGGGTTTATGTAAAATAGACTAGCTAAAATATCAAGGAAAACTGGGAAATTAGACTTTGGGTTAAAATATCAGAGAAAATTGGAAATTTAGACTTTAGGTAAAATATCAGGGAAAATTGGAAATTTAGACTTTAGCTAAAATATCAGTGAAAGTTGGAAATTTAGACTTTGGGTTAAAATATCAGGGGTCATTCCATGTCAACTCAACCAAAGAGTTCACCACACCGTCTCAGAATGGATTCATATTTTTTTGTATGTGTAGACACATGTAAGATAAGAACTTTTGCAAAGTATCAGATTTTTGGAGCTTTTATTGATACCTGTCCCATTAATACATGGAAGTAGTGGACGACAATACAAGATACATGCTGAAACAGTCCAAATGATTATTAACCGTTTTGAAGCTTTTAAAAGTAGATTAAAATAATTATTGTGTTGTATATAGCCATGCAATTTGTATATTATCTATAGCCAAAATTAGATTTGTTTTTAAAAATTGCAACTGGTTTTATTTTTTTTTAAATTCTGTGTAATCGTACCCAACCTAAAAATTGTTGTATGTTGTTTACCTATAATTTACTCGTTTTATGGTAATTTTTTTCACTTAAATTAAGGAAGGGCCTTTTAATATATTAAAGATTTTCCAAAAAAGTGATTAAAAATCTATAACACTGAAATTAAATGTCCGATAAAATTTCTGTTGATATTTTTGAAACCGCCAGCTAATTTTACATCTAAGGCCACATTATTGTTTTATTTCCATGAACCATGTACGAACTGTAAATAAAATAAGAAAATTTTGCGGCTCGGATCCGCAAAATCGTAATTTCTTTATAATTCTGTAACTCTATCAATAAATTAAAAGCTCCAAAAATCTGATACTTTGCAAAGGTTGTTATCTTACATGTGTCTACACATACAAAAAATATGAATCCATTCTGAGATGGTGTGGTGAACTGTTTGGTTGAGTTGACATGGAATGACCCGAAAATTGGAAATTTAGACTTTGGGTTAAAATATCAGGGAAAACTGGTAATTTAGACTTTGGGTTAAAATATCAGGGAAAGCTGGAAATTTAGACTTTGGGTTAAAATGTCAGGGAAAGCTGGGAATTTAGACTTTAGGTTAAAATATCAGGGAAAATTGGAAATTTAGACTTTGGGTTAAAATATCAGGGAAAATTGGAAATTTAGACTTTGGGTTAAAATATCAGGGAAAACTGGGAATTTAGACTTTGGGTTAAAATATCAGTGAAAATTGGAAATTTAGACTTTGGTTTAAAATGTCAGGGAAAGCTGGGAATTTAGACTTTAGCTAAAATATCAGGGAAAATTGGAAATTTAGACTTTGGGTTAAAATATCAGGGAAAATTGGAAATTTAGACTTTGGGTTAAAATATCAGGGAAAACTGGGAATTTAGACTTTGGGTTAAAATATCAGGGAAAACTGGGAATTTAGACTTTGGGTTAAAATATCAGGGAAAACTGGGAATTTAGACTGGGTTAAAATATCAGGGAAAATTGTAAATTTAGACTTTGGGTTAAAATATCGGAAAGCTGGGAATTTAGACTTTAGGTAAAATATCAGGGAACACTGGGAATTTAGACTTTGGGTTAAAATATTAGGGGAAACTGGGAATTTAGGCTTTAGGTAAAATATCGGGGAAAACCTGCGAATTTACCAATTTTCGAGGGGAAATTTGTATAAATATGTACATGTACGATGGGTAAGTGTTTTAAATGTATATTATTTTGAAAAATAATGGCAACAAGACTGGAAAGCCAGGAAAACTACTCGCAAAAATAGTTGGGGTTGCCACTCGTCGGAGACCTGGAAAAGTCAATCAATGTGATTGTTCTTTAAAAGTCTTGGTGTTCGGACTATGAATAGTATTTCTGGAAAAATCAGGAAATCCAATTTAAAAACGATTTTAGCATTTAGTTGAAGCATTTTAGTTTAAATATTTAAATATGAGTTGGGGTATTGGCTTGCTTACAGTTGGTCTACAATTTAGTTGATACGAAAAGGTCGCTTTCTTGGCGAACGTTTTCGGCTTCCAAAAATCTGATTGGCCACACAGGCCACACGCAAACCAATCAGTCCAATCGGGGTTTCTTCCAAAAAGCACGTTCGAAAGAAGGCGGACCTTTTCGTATCAACTAAATTGTAGACCGACTGTAAATGTACTAAGATGCTTTTATGCTAAGCTGAAATGATTTTTTTTTCTTTAAATTAACGCTTTCTAGTTTACTTTCTGATTATAATGTAATTATAGTGCTCGCTAAAGTCTTTCTCACTGAAGTAATTGTTTTTTGTTCAGGGTGTCTACTAACCTGATATTCCTGTCATGATTATTGAAAATGGTCATGTAATTCATGATATAGCCGTAATTTAAGTAAAGTTGAAAGAAATGTGCATACTTTTCAAATCGGTATGCTAGATGGCAACCATACATTCAATTTCTGCAATTCCTACACTATAGAAAAAAATGTAAATTGAAATAAATGTTCTTATAAATGGTTTTATAACATTACTTAAGTTGTGATATTTTGTTAAATGTGGTCATGAGAATCCTGATAAAGTGATAGTTTGGGCTTTAACAACAGTAGACCCCCGTTTTTTTAAACTGTTTGGCTCCCTGTTAGGTGTTAACTCTGAAAAGTTGCAACCATGAAAGGAAACCAATTAATTGCTTCAGTGAACAAGACCAGAGAGTATTAATTAGGTAATTGATTGTTGCGACTTGTTCTAAATTATTTCTAAATTATTTCTAGTGAAACCTTCACCTGCATTTTATGGCAGCAGCATCTGACTCGGTCCATCAGACAAGTCCATTGGAGGAGCACAAGAAGACATTTTCTGTGTTCCCGTTTCGTTCGGCCCAAGATGAAGTGGAACCAAAGAACCCAATGTCCAGTCTTCGACGGGGATTAAATAAGTGTATGTACCATTTTTCGTTGCATGTCCCTGCTTATTGCAGGGTTCGTACCACTCGTGGAAACCTGGAAAATTCTTACTTTTTGTAATTGATGTATGCGATCTGAAGGATAGGTTAGTGTGAATGCAATTGGTCCGTACGTACATCCGATAGTCATTTCGCTGGATTGGTTGGTAAATGAGCAAGTTAGAAAGAGTTGTTTTTGAGGTAGAGT
>JAVBJR010000279.1:0-5536 GCA_031546965.1 Dysgonomonas sp. | reverse complement strand
TATCTATGAAACGGTGAGTGTTACCACTTTCCCACATGAGCAAGTGAATATGATGGCTTATGTGAGAATTTCAAAAATAATGTCGTACATGACCTTCGGCGTCACCTTCAAGGTTATTCCAAATCTAAATTTTTAAAAAGTGTAGTTAGGGCCATAGTTTCAATTTGGAAATTGATAATTATCAAAAAATTATTCTAATGAAGATTTCATTATTTTTCAGGTAAAAGCTGAATATATTTTGCTTTTGGTATAGCCTATGCATGTCTAATGATTGGGACATAATCCCCTAATGCCTTTGAACTTCCAGCACTCATTTGAATGCACTCATGCTTGCATGCCATGCAGTGATGCTGCCGGCCAAATGTGATTACGTATGCGTAGGCTACAACAAAATCAATATAAATTCAGTGGCTACCTTAAAAATTACAGAACATGCTTCATTAGACTAATTTAATGATAATTGTAAACTTCCAAATGGGAACTATGGCCCTACCTACAACGGTCCAAATGTTAGGGTTGGAATAACCTTGAAGGTGATGTCATAGGTCATGAGCGATATTTTTAAATGTTCACATAAACCTTCATATTCACTTATTCATGTGGCAAAATGGTAACACTCACCATTTCATGGATTTTACAAAAGGTCTAAACTTCTTGGATATGCTGTATAACTGTTGCAACATTCCTCAAAAGTCATAAAATACATTACATTACACTAATTCAATGCATGACAATTTTCAATGGGGTAATAACCCCAGGACCAAAACTGTAACAGCTGAAAAATGGAATTTGAGAGCTTGTAGAAAAAATACTGTAAATTCATTTGAACATCACGACATAAAACAAGTGTTGCGATACTATCTGCAGTGCAATCCCGTAAGGGAAAATGAGCACAATATTGAGTCATCTCAGTGCCTATGAGTCCCTCATAACAATTGCTATGCATAAGATGCTTTTTGACTGAAATGTGCATTTGGCAATGGCAGTATGGTTTCCTGCTTATGCACATCTTCCTGACATGTAATGCATTCATGTAGGTTGTCATCACCATCTGGGGAGTGGACGATGTCACCCAACAAGGTTTCAACTGTTTTGGTGCAACAGGAGGCACACACCCATACGTGAGCAATACTTTTCTCACAATCGGTCTGAACATGATGTGATATAAACTGGGAACATCCGTTGTATATAGGAATCGTGGCATGTCACCAGTTGCAGGGCACAGCAGGGCAGGAATGCTTACACCTGAGAAGCAGGAGCAGCAAACAGCATCTGTTACCAATGTGTGGTACATGCAATGCACTAATCAATGTAATTTCACAAATGACACTTATATTTTTGCATATCACAAATTTCATAGTGCTGTGCAGTTTTGCATAAGTGACATGAATCTTATTGTCATGAACATATCCTAATCATCCTAATCATTCACTTCTACATTTACTTAGAATGCCATCACCATCCGGCAAGTGGTCAGTTTTACATTCACATCACCGAGAAGACAAATTGAGCGATTGAAACCCTCTGCTTGTAGGTAAGCTAGTTGAAGGCAATTCTGTTCTTTACACAGGTCAGTTTTCAGGATAAAGGCATTACTATACCTGCATTTTGTGTATAGACAATTGGAAATGTCTTTAAACAAGCTGCCAGTTGATGCATTAACTGAAGCACCATCTGAGGTTGCAGTACCAGTTGAAATTGAGGTTCCAGTACCAGTTAAAGACATTGATGACTACACATGTGATGAAGATTTACCGTAAGTTGTATGTTGTAATTTATTCCAAATCCATCAATTTCACCAAACGAGGATGATTCATTTCAGAGACCTGAATATCGAGCGCCAGCAACCTCATGCAATTTTAGGCTTGGACAAAATGGAAGGAAATATAATCTGCAATGTTTTGCACTTAGCCAAACAGATTGCACAAGTGTCTGATCACAGAAGACAGTGCATCAATAGTGGATATATGTAGCTTCAGAAACATCAGAATTGGACTATGCATTGAATACATTTTCAAGTGTACACAGTGTTCTGCAGTGAGACATATTGCCAACACATCAACAGCCCCTGAAGAGTTGTCTTTGAATGAAGCTGCAGTTTGGGGATTCCTATCCATTGGAAGTGGGTTTGCCAGACAGGAGGAAGTATTTTCTGTTTCGAACATCACGACATTGTCAAACCCAACCTATTGAAAAGTGAAAGAAAACATTCACTCAATGTGGACTGATGCACTCCTGGTTAGCTGCCAGGCTGCTGCAAGAAAATCAAAGGAATTTGTGGTTGCACAAAGTAGATATCATGAAGGATGGCCTGCTATTGGTGTCGTTATTGATGGTAGCTGGGCACATCGATCGTTTGGCTATAAATACTCATCAAAGTCTGGATGTGCAGTTGTAATAGATGCACGGACAGGAGAGATATTATTTCTGGGCATCAGAAACAAGCACTGTACGGTATGTGCCTTGGATGAGGTCACAGGCCAACCCAGGCAACACACCTGTTACAGACATTATTGTTGAAGCAATTTTCCCAAGTGAAGAGATATATGTCAGGTATATGTCGTATATTGGAGACGGAGATTCGACTGTGGAAAAGGCAATTCGAGAAAGATTACCCTATGGTCGACATGTGAAGAAGATTGACTGTGCAAACCACTTGCTCAAAAACTTTTCATCAAAACTGTGCAAGGCAGCTCAAGCAAACAAGGAACATGGGAAGTTTTTAACCAATGCAAAAATTCAAGCTATGCAGACTGGGGCTTGTGCTGCTGTCAAATACAGAAACAAAAATAAACACACTGCCAAAGACTTGGAAAATGATTTCATAAATGTCAACAAGGCATCATTTTGGTGACCATAGGCAACGTAAGGAGTACTTTTGCAAGCAAGTTGGGAAAGCGGAAACAAACAGTCCATTGTTTTGTGAAAAGATACCAAGTGGTGTCCGAAAGACAATATTATATGATCTTAGCTTTCTTACTGCCAATAAGCCTCGAGGGCCACGCCAATTTTGGAACAAGGGCGCCTCTCATGGCCAAAGTTGGCGATGTTACACGGGAGATTAATGTCTACCACCATGTGCTTCAGTGCAGAATTCAGTCTTGATTTTTAAAAAATAAACATTTGCAATTATATTTCCAAACAACTACTTAGTACTTGAGTTCCAAAATTCAAGACTTCAGTAAATTGGAGTTCTAAAATTTGAAATTTGCATTCCAAAATTCGAAATCTGGGTTCCAAATATCTAAATCTGGGTTACAAACATAGAGCTATATTAATAGTACTAGAGGCGCAATCACGTGACCACGCTTCGTTGCAGCATACGAAGCTCAGTGACGAGCAAGGCGCCATCTTAGGCAGGGCATACGAAAAAAGTATGTCTGCTTTTAACACCTAGTTTTGCTTGCAAATAAATCGAAACCTACATGTTTTCTTATGAACGATTGTGTCCTCTTTCTTTTGAACCTATTTTCAAGACGATTGATTCAGCAGATAACTTTCTATGAATTTATAAACGATTTTTGTTTTCAGCGGAAAACCGGTTAAAAATTCGTAACTTGAGAACCGTTGCTCCAATCGTCTCGAAACAAATTTTAAACGAAAGAAAACATAATTTTACCTTTGGAAAACTGTTTTAGAAGGCTTATGGCACAAATGTCCCTGTCATAATGTCGCGTATGCGAAAATCCAAGGGAAAATCGCCATCTCTTCGATGTAATCCCACCAATAACAAGTTGTACATTACGGCTACCAGGGGGCGAAATTAACGCGATTGGTCAATACAACCAATGCTTAGTTGCCCCTCCTAAGATGGCGCCATGCGCGTCACGTTCGAATCGGCTCATTGCGCCTCTAGTACTATTAATAATAATAATAATAATAATAATAATCCTGATGCTAACGGGTTCTATACACTATCCAGTGTCTTAACCCGGGGGCCCCATCCTATCCCATCCATTGACTTCACAAGCAAGCAAGCATGCTAACCCGTAGTCCGTAGACCCATATGGGTTGCACGCAAGCATTTTTAATGCACAATTTTGAGGGCCCACAGCGAATCCCTATGAAGGTATTCTAGTTAATTAGAAGATGGGGGAAACCGGAGAACCCAGTGAAAACCCATCGCAAGCTGGCAGGATAACTAGAAAACTCCTTTGCACAGGCTAGACCCAGGATCGAACCCGGGCCCACAGAGGTACAAGGCGAGTGCTCTAACCACTGCGCCACCAGCCGCCCCAGCTGGCATATTGTTTGTCCGCATGATTTACAAGGTGGCCAAAAGAGGGTGCTAGAGCGCATGGACGAAAATAGGACGCTTATCTTATAAGTCCCTTTGGGGGAGTGAACAGTCCAGGTATACTCGTCCCATATATCACTAAGTAGTGTCATTCAAAAGTCTTGTACAACTATTATAGAATAAACATTACTAACTGGTGTTTCTCGGCGAAAAGAAAGGCAAAATAGACATGAAATTCAACCAGATTGCGAAGTTCCAATGAGAATACCATTAAAAAATGTCCATACCTTATCAATACTTTAATAGCAAATTTTCAGACCCTTAAATTCAACAAGCAATTGGATTTTCAAAACTATTGCATATCAAATAATAATGCGCAAGAAGAATACGGCCAAACTTATCTCCCATATATAGGATGAGTTTTATGTGTGGATCCCACTTATAACGTCTAAAGTATTCACGACAAGTCAGTAAGTTTATGGGAGTGAATAGGCATTGCTGTAAATTGTATTGCACATGACCTATGACATCATCATCAGGTCATAAACGTTCTAAATTTTCAACCCTTGAAGATAGGTCACAATTTCGAATTAAGCGCTTCAAGAGCATATCCAATTTTGTTGATAAAAATTAATTTCAGAAAGATTGGTACCAATACAGAAATTTATGAAATGTTGGGGGCTTCAGTATGAATGCTGTGCATTGCAGTAACACTTCATTTGCTAAGGTACATCTGGGTTTCCATACTCACAACAATATATTTTCTCTTACATAATACTATCTCACCCAATTCGGATTCGACCAGTATCAGAGAAAATATTATTTAATACACTGTGCATACGTTTCAGACTTATGGCCTCGACAGGTATCTAGGAATACACAATGTTTTAATTTCAGCACTAGGGTTCGGGCTCACTACCATCATCACCACAGTGAGAGGATGGTGGCTTAGCTAACAGAGCCACAACACCATCGTTACAAGCGATGTGCTTTTTAGCAGCAATGTGGTTCGAACTCTTTAACACCTAACGTGTAACCCACAAGGGTGCACAAATATCACAAGATCAATGTTTAGAATATTTGGTGGGTGCTGTGAGCAACTGAATATAGGTACATATGGGGTTTCATACTCACAAGAATATCTCTTCTGATACTAAGGGATTTAACATGGTGAGCAGACCACCTTGCCAAACGCGGCCAAGGACCATGATATTTGATGCCCAAATTGCTGAAAACCTGTCAAATGGGCACTTTTTTCAAAAGGCATATCAAAATCCCGGAGGTTCATGTACATTTTGT
>JAVBJR010000322.1:0-8157 GCA_031546965.1 Dysgonomonas sp. | reverse complement strand
GAGTAAGGTTCCCATTTCTTATCAAGAAATTAATTCTGTAACGTACAAACTGCAATTGCATAACAATAAAACATCCTAAAAGTTTACTTATCTTTGTCGAAACCATGCTAAAGCTTCGTATTTTATTTTATGAAAACAGATATTGAAATTGCCAGAAGTATTGCTCTCGAGCCGATAACCAAAATAGCTCAACAGATACGCATTGCTGACGAACACATCCATAATTATGGAAAATATATGGCGAAAGTGCCGGCATCACTTATCGACAACAACAAAGTAAACCAAAGTAACCTCATATTGGTAACTGCCATCACCCCCACCAAAGCCGGAATAGGCAAAACAACCGTTTCGATAGGGCTTACTCTAGGATTAAACAAAATAGGAAAGAAAGCAATAGTTGCTTTGCGTGAACCGTCTCTAGGACCTTGTTTCGGAATGAAAGGCGGTGCAGCAGGCGGAGGATACGCTCAAGTGCTTCCAATGGAGGATATTAACCTACACTTTACGGGCGATTTTCACGCCATCACTTCGGCTCATAATATGATATCGGCTCTGCTCGATAATTATTTATATCAAAATCGATCGGCAGGTAAAGGCTTGAAAGAAATCCTTTGGAAAAGGGTTTTGGATATCAACGACAGAAGTTTACGCTATATAGTTTCGGGACTACATGGTTCTGCCAACGGCATCCCCACCGAATCGGGTTTTGATATAACTCCTGCATCGGAGATTATGGCAATACTTTGCTTATCGAAAGATATGGACGATTTAAGAAGACGCATCGAAAAAATCATCCTTGGATATAATTACGATAATACACCTTTTACTGTAAAAGACTTGGGCATTGCCGGATCGATAGTAGTATTATTGAAGGATGCCATCAATCCTAATTTAGTACAAACTACCGAACACAATGCCGCAATAGTACATGGCGGTCCTTTTGCTAATATTGCTCACGGCTGCAATTCTATTATTGCTACTAAAGTAGCCATGAGCCATGCCGACTATGTAGTTACAGAAGCAGGATTCGGGGCTGATTTGGGGGCTGAAAAATTTTTCAATATAAAATGCCGCAAAGCACAATTAACCCCTAAATTGACAGTAATAGTTGCAACAGCCCAAGGCTTGAAAATGCACGGTGGTGTTGCCATAGAAAACATCAAGAAAGAAAACACAGAAGGTCTAAGAAACGGATTAGCTAATATCGAAAAGCATATCTCGAATATGCAATCGTTTGGTCAAACAGTAGTAGTTGCCTTCAATAAATATGCACAGGATACACAGGCTGAATTGGATATTATAACAGGCTTTTGTAAAAATAAAAGCATTGGGTTTGCCATCAATAATGCCTTCTCCGAAGGAGGAAAAGGGGCTGTAGAACTAGCCAATTTAGTAGTGGAAACTATCGAAAAAAATCCATCTAAACCTCTTACTTTTACATACGAAGACGGCGACTCGATACAACAAAAAATTGAAAAAGTAGCTAAGAAAATATATGGAGCCGACGCGGTTGAATTTACCGGAAAAGCACAAAAAATGCTGCAATTGATAAAAGGAACGGATATCGAAAAATATCCGGTATGTATTGCCAAAACTCAATATTCGTTTTCGGAAGATGCTACAGCTTACGGTGTTGCCAAAGATTTTATTATCAGCATTAATGATATGGTCATTAATAACGGAGCCGAATTTATTGTAGCCATAGCAGGTACAATAATGCGTATGCCCGGATTACCCAAAAATCCACAAGCAAATCATATTGATATTGTAGACGGTTTAATTGACGGTTTGAGCTAAGGTCGCAGACCTTTTTATTGTATTACGAAAGTCTTATGAGAAAAATATACTTCCTATTTCTATTTTTGATCATCACATTTGCTACAAATGCGGCGGTGAAATATACCGAGCGAGATTCGGTTATCTACGAAAGGTACATCAGCCGGTTTAAAGAAGATGCACAATTGCCTATAGGCGAGTTGATTGTAAAAACGGCATTATTTTTTCGAGATGCTCCTTATGTGGCATCTACGCTCGACAACAATCCATCGGAACAATTGGTGATAAATCTGCATCAATTTGATTGTACAACATTTGTCGAAAATTGTATTGCGCTGAGCAGAACTCTCAAAACAGGAGATTATTCATTTTCTAACTTTTGCAATCAACTGAAAACCATTCGATATAGGGATGGAAAGATAGAAGATTACGCTTCGCGACTTCATTATGTAACCGATTGGGGATACAACAATTCAAAAAAGGGAATACTCAAAGATGAAACCCTTGCTTTAGGAGGAGTGTCAGATGCTAAGACTATCAATTTTATGTCGAAACATACGGATGCTTACAAACCTCTGCACAATGACATTGAAATGCAAAAAAAAATAGTTAATATCGAACAGCAGATAAACGAAAGACATAGCTATTACGTTCTAAAAAAAGAAGATATAGATAAAGCCGGAAGTCAAATAAATAGTGGTGACGTTATAGTATTTGCTACTAGCATAGAGGGTTTAGATTACTCTCATATCTGTATTGCTTATCGGAATAAAGGTATGCTTTCCTTTATACATGCTTCGAGTAAAACTATGAGAGTAATTGTAGAGCCTCAGCCGTTGTCGGAGTATTGTTTGAAATCGGCAAAATGTACGGGGATAAGTATTTTTCGTGTAACGGATTAGTCGTAAAGGCGTATAATTATACGCCCGATTAAATACTGGGCGAAAAATTTTTCGCCCCTACAATGTTCTAACGAAATTCAAAATTTGAACAATGAATAAAGAACTGTTTTTGAGAATGAGTAGTTGGTCGCAACTCTTTTTCCTTTGTCTTTTTAGTTTTTGTGGCTTAATAATAGCTGTAGTGTTTACACTTGCAATAGGTATGGCTACAGGCGATATGGAGTCAATGAATTTTCTGAAAGTGATGCAGGTGGTTCAAGTTATTTTCATTTTCTTAATACCATCGTTGCTCTGCGCCTACTTATTTCAAGAATCGGGGAGCAGGTTCTTGAAAATAAATAAATCGATCGATGTTAAATTTTTGCTGCTTTCTATCTTGTTGATTTTTGCTGTGCAGCCATTAATCGCATTTACAGGCTATTATAACAGCCAGTTAACTTTACCCGAATCTCTAGCAGGATTAGAACGGATCATGAAAGCAATGGAAGATCAAACCGAAGCTTTGATGGAAAAGCTGCTTACAACTAACTCGGTTATTGTTTTATTGGTGAATTTATTCGTGATTGCTATTACTGCCGGCATTGTCGAAGAATTTTTCTTTAGAGGATCTATGCAGCAGATTATCAAAAAAATATGTAAAAACAAGCATGCGGCTGTTTGGATCACTGCTTTTGTCTTTAGTTTTATTCATTTTCAGTTTTATGGATTTGTTCCCCGTTTACTTTTGGGAGCTTTATTAGGGTACGTATTTCTTTGGTCGGGCAATTTATGGATTGCCGTGATTGTGCATGCAATCAACAATACAATTGGAATTTTGACTTTTCATTTCTTTCATAATACGCCGATATACGATAAGTTAGAAACTTTTGGGGTGGGTAATACCCTATGGGCTACATTGGTGAGTATTGTTTTATCGGGAACGATATTAGCTATTCTTTCTCGTGAATATCCGAAAAATAATCCGCAGGATTTCAGTATATAAGTAGTCATAATAATTAATGCAATATATCTTCATAGGGGCTGGGCTCTGCCTTGTCGAAAACATAAGTGGGTGACCCCTACATTCGTCCATATAAATATGGAAATTATCTGTAGTTGTTTTTCTATCAGTAAAGGCATTTACGCAAGAGGAAAAGAAGCAGCCCGAAAAAATGGAACTTTTATCTCCTTTTTAAATTTATTTAATTGTTTTTCAGCGTATTAAAAAGTGACAAAAGTATATAATTACAAATTTATTTTGTAACCTTTATTGTCATTTTTTCAAGAAGCAGAGTAAAGGGTGTTAGGCATCAAATAAAATGGAATTAATAAGAAAAAAAGAAGGTTTCGGGTATCTGATAAAATGGATTATCAGACTGGGAGATCTTTTGGTTATCAATGTCGCTCTGATTGTCTTATCTAAGCTATTACTTACTGATGGCTCATTTGCCCGATTTATCAATAGCGCACACTTAGGAGAGGTATTCCTCTTTGTGAATGTCATTTATTTTGTTGTAGCAAGTATTGTCCCCATACGTCTTTCGTCCAATATTATCTTTTTTGATAAAATTGTCCATCGAAGTTTCTCCTTTATATCCCTTTACTTCGTAGTATTCACAGCGGTAATGCTGCTATTAGGAGCCGACAGAATCAACTGGCTCGATTGGTTGGTATGTTATTTGGGGCTATCGGTAACTTATGTCTTATGGCATATTGTTGTGCGCATTATTTTGAAATGGTACCGCCGCAAAGGCTACAACTACAAACGGGTAGTTATCATAGGGGGTGGAAACAAAGCCTCAAATGTATATAACGAATTGAAATCGAGCGACTACGGATATAAGATACTAGGCTTTTTTGGTGATGATCCTGATTCATACGATTTTGCTATCGACTATTTGGGTGCATTGTCACAGGTCGAAAATTTTTGTATCAATAATAAGGTCGATGAGATCTACTGCACCTTACCCAATAGCGAAGAATCGGCAATTTTACGATTGGTAAATGTTTCTGAGAGGAATATGATACGGTTTTTTCTAGTTCCCGAATTTTACGGGTATATCAAACGGAAATTAGTATTGAATTCGCTTCAATCTATACCTGTTATCGGTATCAGACCCGAACCTCTGCAATTGGTCTACAATAGGGTTTTGAAACGAGTATTCGATATCTTCTTCTCTCTTATTGTATTGATAAGCGTTTTTCCTATTATTTACGTTGTTTTTGGAGTTATTATTAAGCTGACTTCACGTGGTACTATCTTATTCAAACAACGGCGAACAGGTCTGCAAGGTAAAGAATTTACTTGTTATAAGTTTCGCACCATGTATGTTAATAATACATCGGATTCGCAAACTACCCAACAGATTGATCTTCGTATTACCCCCATAGGACGGTTTATGCGGCGCACAAGTATAGATGAATTGCCCCAATTTTTTAATGTCTTGATCGGCAATATGTCAGTAGTAGGTCCTCGCCCACATATGATTAAGCAAACTACTTTATACAATGGGCTTATAGACAAATTTATGATACGCCACATTATAAAACCCGGCATTACAGGCTGGGCACAGATATCGGGTTATAGGGGCGAAACTAAAACTATCGAGCAGATGGAGGGTCGCTTCAAACGTGATGTCTGGTATATCGAGAATTGGTCTTTTATGCTCGATATCAAAATAATAGTTGTAACTACTCTTCAGATACTAAGAGGCGATGAGAATGTTTATTGAAGTATCTCAATGAATATTTCGCTGATTGAGGGCTGCACGATAGCGATTTGCATTTTGTATATGCTCGGCATGGGTGATGGCAAAATTATGCCTTCCCGAAAAGTCTTCTTTAGCACACATATAGAGGTAGTTATGTTCAGCCGGATTAAGTGCGGCATCAATACCTTTGATGGATGCAACCCTAATTGGACCGGGAGGTAATCCAGGGTGTTTATATGTATTATAAGGTGACTCGACTTGCAAATGCTCAAAAAGTATTCGTTTAAGAGAGAAGTCTCCTACTGCAAATTTTACTGTAGGATCGGCTTGCAGTAATTGTCCTATTTTCAGCCTGTTCAGATACAATCGGGCTACAACAGGGTATTCGTCTGTAAAATAACATTCTTCTTCAACAATTGAGGCAAGTATCGAGGCTTCAACGGGGGTTAATCCTTGCTTGCTTGCTTTGGCTTTACGCTCGTCTGTCCAGAATTTTGAGTATTCGTCTTTCATCCTTTTTAATAAGCTGTCCGACGAAACATCCCAATATACTTCATAGGTATTGGGTACAAACATACAGGCAATGGTTTGGGTAGTAAATCCTAGTTTTGAGCAGGCTTCTTCATTGTTAAAGGTTGCCATAAACTCCTCTTCGGTTATCATGAGTTGCGATGCCAGCCGCTTGGCTAACTCTTCTTTGGTACGAATGTTATTGAATTTTAGTTTCACAGGAGTCTGATGCCCTCCTTTCAATGCACTTATCACTTCTTGCATACTCATACCGGGTTTGATGGCATAACGCCCGGTCTTCATATTGTCAGGGTACTTCATGTAGGAGGAGAGGCGTTTAAACGCATTTAGATCCGAAATATGGGCAGTTGTATCCATTTGGGTTAATACTGCATCGAAGCTCTTCTGCTTATCTACATATATATAGACAGTTTGCTTAATTTGGAATTCTGCACTCAATATCATTCTGATATATAGAAAAATACCTCCTGCAGCAAGAATGATTGCTGCAAGGATTATAAATAAAAGGTTACGCTTGCTTTTAGCCATTTTCTGAATCGATTATGTAATCTGTGCCAAAATTAAACATATTATTTAGAAAAAATGAGAGAGTGATCTTGTTAAATCAAAACAAACCGCTATATTTGCATCGCAATTCAGTTTTGCCTGCGAAAGATCGTTGATTGGAAGTGTGGGTGAGTGGCTGAAACCACCAGTTTGCTAAACTGACGTACGGGTAACTGTACCGGGGGTTCGAATCCCCCCGCTTCCGCAAACCAAGTATGAAGAATAAGTATAAATCCTGTAATTCGTTGAATTATAGGATTTTTCTTTTTCAGTAAGTCTGCATTTTATACCCCTATATTGCATTTGTTTGTCTACCTATTAGGTGGACTAAATGTAAATCTGAAACAGTGTAAAAGTTTCGATCTGATCTGACAGTTTTTATATGCGAAAGCTAGTCTTTCTCTGATGTATTGGGCTTTCGATAAACTTTATATGTAGATGGTTTAAATTCAGTATAAGTAGCAACGACTGTATCAGGCGAAGCTTTAATTTGGTAATCCATACTAACTAATTCTTCTTTTTCTGTTTTTCTAAAAAGAAAAAAACGTGATCCTTTTATTTGGTAATTTCCTAAATAATATCCGTCTGAATTTTTCAAATATTCAACCGAAATATTGCCAATCAATCTTTTTGATTTAAATGTTATCCGTGACGAGTACTCTTCGTCGTCATCTGTGATTTTTTCTATGTCTATTCGAATTAGAGTAGAGTCTTTCTTACAAATAGTATAGAGAACAATTTCTTTCGATTGATTGCTTCTGTCACTAATATAGATTAGAGAATCGTTCCATATAATAGTATTTGCTTTACTTTGTCGTATTTCAGCTGGTATATTATCGAAAAATAGTGAGACACAATATCTATTACGCATCATAATAATACTTTCTGAAGCATCAGGAGAATGTTTCAAATCTGATAGCATGAACTTGTATTTAAGTCTATTTTTTTTCGCATTGCTTTTTTCTAATCTAGCTGTGAATAACACATCTAGAGACCTTTCTTGAGCAGTTTTTTCCTCTGTTTCTTTTCCTTTTACCCTGTAAGCAATCTCTCTATCCCTTATGAGTTTTTCTTTTAAATTACGGGCTGCTTTTCTATAGATATCATATATGTTTTCATAAACAACAGTTACCTCCGGTAGTTCAATGAAACTAGGAGTGGATAAAGATTGGCTTTGTTTATTTTGTGCATTTAATGCAATTACTTGAAAAAGCAAAAATAATATGACGAGTTGACGCATAGTTTCTATTCTTACATGAGATAATAGCAGTTTATACTAAATAGGATATCTAGAATACAATACATGTGAAAAATCAACACATATTGTCATACTAAAACAAGACCCTAAAATATTTGATTTAGTATGACAACATATGCAGTATCTTCTTTAGATACCAACGAATCCACAAGCATCCTCAAAAGCATTTACTATCCAGTCATATGCTCTATCAAAAAAGCCTCCACCTTCTACCATTTTCAACTCTACCTCATTCATTTCCTCTACACCAAAAGTGCCTAAATCTAATTTTTTCATAATTTTTCAATTTAATTTTATAAGTAATTTTTTTTTTTGCAAAGCCAACCGGTTCAACTTTATAAATCAAAGTTACGATCGTTCCGTCTAAAAATAGAGACGGAAGCAAAAACATTACAGCCTCCTATGATTTTCTTTAGTTCGGCGTCATTTTCTATAATGCTTATACTACATTGAA
>JAVBJR010000918.1:0-4506 GCA_031546965.1 Dysgonomonas sp. | reverse complement strand
ACATTTTGTAGTCTAAATCATGACACTTATTTCAGGTTTCATCGTGAACTGCTCAACATGTCTCGTTCACTGCCATCGTCACCGCCATCCACACCAACAATTGAGTACACACATTTTCCATTTCCATAATTTATTCTTGTTCTTCAATTATTCTTACATTTCACCTTGGCATCGTCATGCACATCACCAGTGTTCATATTCCTGCAGGCACCTTTACAGCAACATGGACTAAGTGACCTCAAAAATCGAATTCGTGGACTGGCATTAAGCACACATCATCCCCACCATCAGCACCGGTCCACAAATGGCAGCCCCAGCCCCATCCACCACCATCATTCAACCCATCAACTCACCACAACCACCAGACGTCATCATCCACATCCCTACCCTCACAGGCCATACACCTCACAGCAAGCTCAAGATAACACAGACAACCGTCATGCCAACCATCAACACCGGTCCAGAAATGTCAGCCCCAACCCCATCCACCACCATCATTCAACCCGTCATCCCACCACAACCACCAGTCGCCGCCATCCACATCTCTACCCTCACAGGCCATCTGCCGCAGAGCAAGGTCAGGATAACATGGACAACCATCATGCCAACCATCCACACCGGTCCACACAATTCAACCCCAACCCTACCCACCACCCTCAATCAACCTGGCACACCACCGCTACGAGATGTCCACACAACCCACATCCACCTACTAACCACAACACAACATGCTCATTTTCTTTATTGTCTATGCAGGGATTCAAAACACAGCTGAGCTCCACATCATGTCTCTTGCTGTGATATTTGCAATAAATGCTGTTTACTAATGCACCGACGTGTTGTACGTTCCGTTTTTTCCCAATCCCTGCTTCTCCACAAAATGTACACGTTAACCACATTCACAAACTTTCTCCCTTCAACCACAACACCCAGCTTGGAACTGTGCAAAATAAAAGATTATAAGCATTTGTGTTAACTGCATCAAATTCCTGGCTGTGATACGTAACGGCAACTTCCACTGCAGCTGTTCTTACTTCCTGTACACAGTCGTCACCTATTATTTTTCCTAACACATCTGCAAATCACTGTTTGGAAACAATCTCACTCCGTTTCATGATGTCATCTTCACAATTCACAAGCCTGTAAAGTAGAGAACGACTTTATTCCATATTTGCACTATTATTATATAACTATGTGATAATTCCGCAAATATCCCTACAACAACAGCTAGACCTGATGTCATCCCTGTCTCGCACCAGATGCCTCCTTCACAGGTTCCGGTTGGACACCCCACGGCAGTGCCAACACTTCCACCATCCTTACCGCTCCGGCCTATAATCCCACCACCAACGGTTCGTTTAAGTGCCACTACAACGGGACATACACCATCACAAACCACTGCTACAGCGAAGGTCGTCCCTCCTTCGCTTCCGATCGAGGAAAGGCTCCGCACACTGTGCGTACACCACCGTCAGCACCCCGAGCACCGCCACAACCGCGCCTCATAGAAATGCTGCTGAAGGATGGTCCACCGCCACGATGTCCGCCGCGAAGAATTGCAACCACCGCCAAGGTTCATGTCGCGCCGGTAACACCAAAGCGTACGCCGACTCGCCCCCAGCGCCTCTTCGCCCCGATAAGTCGACGTGAAAAATGGAAAACGATGCTCGCCGTACCTCCAACTCCGCTCACCCAAGACAGCGGACCAACCGCTAAAAAGAAATAAAACACGATCTTGTTATCCGCACGAATAAACATACCGTTTTCTTTCCGTCGCAGTCAATAACAATTCTTGTTCGTTTTTACACCCGCTAACTATCTCGTGTTTTACCGGGGGGTGTTGTGACGTCGTTTTCCCGCCATCTTTGTTTATGCTGCGTCGTTCCTCGCCTCATCGTTAGTGTTGAAATTAATAGGCTGTTTCACAAAGCGCCGCATATAAGTATCAATGACCAATTGGGACCCTGCCAAGGTTCCATTATAAAATGGTTTGGCAAAGTTCAATAGGTTCCATTCCTCTTGTGTCCACCGATTGGGAAGCACGTCTTTGTAAGTTGTTTTTAGATGTATATCAAGAAAGAAAAGGTTTTCCAGCATTGCGCATTCATTTGCGATTTCTGTGTAGTTGATTTGTTTAACCTACAGACACAGTCGCAGCCTATATCCTCAATTCACCCTGCACATTGCTAGCCATAGTCACATGGATACTCTGAAGGCTGATGAGTTTCCATTAAAAGTGCATGAGATATAGGGCAGAACATTTAAAGACGTCTTGGGCAAAACTGAAGATATTAACTCAAAAATGATGGCCCCTTTTTGAGTGCTGGCGAATTTGATCACAACCGTGTAATTTCGGCAATCGCAAAACTTCTTAACTCTAATGAGTTGGAGAAGTGCGAATTAACGTAATTCGTGTTCACTTGCCACCACCAGGAAGTGGACGAGAAAATTTGAAAAACCGTAAACCTATGAACATCGCAGAATGGAACCGTAAAAAGAAATCCACAGTCACTATCAACAACTATGACAAAGATCAATTGTAGGAGAAATTTCTGCGCTGAGATTGGATGTCTTTCTCCCACAGGCGGCTTGCTGGAATAGTTAATAAATGGAATAATTCTAACAGGACCTATTGCAAAACTAAACTGTTAACAATTAAAACAGTTCCTAAAGGGAGTTAATCACAAAAGAAATAGGCCTCGAGGGCCATGCCCATTTTGGAACCAGGGCGCCTCTCATGGCCAAAGTTGGTGATGTTACACGGGAGATTAATGTCTACCACCATGTGCTTCAGTGTAAATTTAGGTCTTGATTTTCAAAAAAATAAACATTTGCAATTATTTCCAAACAACTACTGAGTACTTGAGTTCCAAAATTCAAGACATCAGTTCTAATATTGTAAATTTGAGTTCTAAAATTCAAAATTAGTTCTAAATTATACATTTCAGTTCTAATTAAACTCTAAATCTAAGTTCTAATTAAACACTAAATTTGAGTTCTAAAATACTAAATCTAAGTTGTAAAATTATGAATTTGTTCAAAAATGTTAACTTTAAGTTAAAAATTTCTAATTTTGAATTCTAAAATTCTAAATAGGGGTTCCAAATTTCTAATGCCGAGTTCCAAAATTCAAGATTTGAGTTCTAAATTCTAAATTTGAGTTCTAAAATTGTAAATTTGAGCTCAAAAATTCTACATTTTAGTTCCAATATTCTAGATGTGTTATTTGATGTTATTTACACTGCACTGTAAATGCCAAGTTTCATGTGGAAATATATAAAAGTTTGCTGTTGGGTCTTTGGCATATCTGTTTCCACATCCAACAACACAACAATTTGCATTTCCACGTGTTTACTTTATATTTTACATTGCAAAACAGTGTTTCTGGCAATGCTTTGCTATGCTGTAGCAAAACACGCCTCCAGCCCATTACTTCCGTAACTGCCGTTAGGTGGCGCTGCAATCTACGCGCACAAAGCCTATAGGCACCAACAAGATTAATTACTAAAATGATGAAATACCAAATGGAACTGCTCCTACAATTCTGCTTAATAATAACAAACGGAATAGATACCAACAGGATTAATTGCCAAATGTAATTGTGACGAACAGGAACAGATTAAAGTTTGTGTTTTTGGGTTTGTACTGAGAGGCTAGGAGAGGCTATAAGGGTCTGTCCAGCATGTGCAGTGGGGAAGCCACCTGTACAGCCAGTAGGCATTTAAATGAGCTTGAACATTTTCATGTCACTTGGAACTGTCCATCTTGCATTGCTCATGACATTTTCGAAGGAATTGCAATTGATGTCATAAAAGCAACTGTGCTTCAATGCGTAAGAAACAAATACTTCACACTTGAGACACTTAGTCACTGAATTAAGAAATTGCCATACAGTAGTGCAGATAAAACAAACAAGCCCACCGCAATGAGTTCTCAAATTCAGTTTTTTAAAGTAAAACAAACGGGAGCACAGATGTGGTGCTTGATGAGAATGCTTCCTTTGCTAATTGGAGAATTTGTTCCCAAAGGTGATGAGTACTGGCAGATGTTTATTTCATTGATGGATATAGTTGACATTGTGTGTGCGCCTGTAATTTCCAGGGGGGATATTTATTTCCTTAATCTTTGTGTAGCTGATTTTTTGGAAAGGTATGTTGCAATTGATTATCTTCACGTGAAGTCAAAAGCACATTACTTGATACATTATGCCTCTCAGATCTAACGTTTCGGGCCCTTGATAAATTGTTGGACAATGAGATTTGAAGGGAAGCATAATTATTTTAAGGAAATCATAGCCAATACCAAAACAGGAAAAACTGGAACAAAACAATGGCTACTCAACACCAATGCCAACGCAAATACCCGTCGGTACATTCGACCGGCTAGGTAAGTGTTGCATGTTTTTTATTTTTAACTGCATGATTCGTTTATATCGTTTTAGCCTAATTTACACTTGCCAATATTTACATACTTTTGCATGGCTTATAATAGCCCACGTGTGGCAGA
>JAVBJR010001231.1:0-20650 GCA_031546965.1 Dysgonomonas sp. | reverse complement strand
TAATATTTCAAACTCAATCGTATCTTTATCCAGTACTTTGTACATAAGGAGCGTTATTCTTTGTTATTTTGCGATTACAAATTTAACGCTTCCTTATTATTTTATCCTGAAAACTTAATAAGTCAAGACGACTTCATTGTCAAACAATTGACCACATGGCGACGTGTCGCACTAATTTATTATAAACATATCATATTCAAAAGAATTATATCTTTACTCATAATTTAAAGTAGTACACGAAGTAGTACACGCGCTAATGCTTAAAAAAAACAAAATAAAAAGGATTACTAGGTATTTAAACTTTATGGCATTATTTTTGTTTGGTATTATAGGTAGTAAATACTATATAAACTGATATCAAACATTAGCGGAAAATAGAAATAAAGAACATCGAATAAAGGTAAAAGATTATGGAAAATAATTTCTCACAAAGGGTTCGCAAGATCATGAACTATAGTCGTGAAGAAGCCGGACGTCTCCAAAACTCATATCTAGCACCTGAACATTTGATGCTTGGCATTCTTAGAAATGGGGAAGGATTAGCAATACAGGTATTAAGTAACTCCGGAATAAATTTGGATGATCTTAAGTTAGATATAGATAAACAAATTGTAGGACAACAACTAGATGTACCTACTAATAATAGCAGTGAAATTGTATTAACCAAAGGGACTGAAAAAATACTAAAACTTAGTATTCTCGAAGCTCGATTGACCAAAAGTAAAGAAACCGATTCGGAACACTTACTGCTGGCAATTCTAAAAGACAGCGACAATATTGCCGCACGAGTTTTAGAGAATCAGAACTTTAATTACGCAGGAGCATTTATGTACATTAAAAATTTAGACGAAAACTTAGATAACGATTTGTCTCCCAAAATGGGGGCAGATTTTACGGATGACGACGATGACGATGCGTCAGAAAGTTCGTCGTACCAAAATGTCAACACACAGCAACCACGTCAGTCTTCCGACACACCTGTTTTAGACAATTTTGGGTCGGACATGACTAAAGCCGCTCTCGAAAACAAACTCGATCCTATCGTAGGTAGAGATAAAGAAATCGAAAGATTGGCTCAAATATTGAGTCGCCGCAAAAAGAACAATCCTATATTAATAGGAGAACCCGGTGTGGGTAAATCGGCAATAGTAGAAGGATTGGCATTACGCATCACTCAGAAAAAAGTATCACGCGTATTGTTCGACAAACGGGTAATATCACTAGATATGGCTTCGGTAGTAGCAGGTACAAAATACAGAGGACAGTTTGAGGAACGTATCAAAGCCATCTTGAATGAGCTTTCCAAAAATCCTCATATCATTCTCTTTATTGACGAGATTCATACCATTGTAGGTGCAGGTGGAGCCACAGGCTCACTTGATGCAGCAAATATGTTGAAACCGGCTCTTGCTAGAGGCGAAATACAATGTATAGGTGCAACAACTTTAGACGAATACCGAAAGAATATCGAAAAAGACGGTGCTCTCGAAAGACGTTTCCAAAAGGTTATGGTTGCCCCCACTACTGCAGAAGAAACCCTTCAAATATTACGAAACATCAAAGACAGATACGAGGAGCATCACAATGTAAAATATACCAACGAAGCGCTAGAGGCTTGTGTCAAATTGACAGATCGATACATTACCGACCGCAACTTTCCCGACAAAGCTATTGATGCTTTGGACGAAGCCGGCTCTAGAATGCACCTATCTAATATACATGTACCTCCCGTTATCGAAGAAATCGAAAATGAGTTGAAAGATGTGGTTGATCAAAAAACAAATGCTGTAAAAGCTCAAAAATATGAGCTTGCAGCCAGTTTCAGAGACAAACAGCGTCAGCTATTGCTTCAATTGGAGCAAGAGGAAACCAACTGGGAGAAGCAACTGAAAGAGCAACCACAGATTGTGGATGACGAAAAAGTGGCAGAAGTTGTTTCTATGATCTCTGGTATACCCGTGCAACGTATTGCAGAGGCAGAGGGTTTGAAACTTTTAGGTATGAAAGGTACTCTTAAATCGGCGGTTGTGGGACAAGATAATGCTGTTGACAAAATAGTAAAAGCTATACAACGTAACCGTGTTGGACTTAAAGACCCCAACAAACCCATCGGTACATTTATGTTCCTAGGTCCAACAGGTGTAGGTAAAACTCACTTGGCTAAAAAAATTGCCGAACAACTATTTGATTCTGCGGATGCTTTGATACGCATTGATATGAGCGAGTACATGGAAAAATTCAATGTATCGCGTTTAGTTGGAGCGCCTCCCGGATACGTAGGTTACGAAGAAGGTGGTTTGATGACCGAAAAAGTACGTCGCAGACCTTATTCTGTTATCCTTTTAGATGAGATAGAAAAGGCACACCCTGATGTATTTAATCTATTGCTTCAAGTATTAGATGAAGGTCATTTGACAGATAGTTTGGGACATAAGGTAGACTTTAAGAATACCATCCTAATTATGACATCCAACGTGGGTACGCGTCAACTAAAAGACTTTGGTAAAGGAGTTGGATTTAGTGCAGGAGCAGTTCAAGGAGATATAAACAATGAGTATTCACGAGGTATACTTCAAAAAGCGTTGAATAAATCGTTCTCACCGGAATTTATCAATCGTATTGATGATATTGTGATATTTGATCAATTAGATAAAGAATCTATCAACAAAATTATTGATATCGATTTGTCTGACTTCTATAAACGAATTTCAACTTTAGGATACTCTCTTGAGGTGACTGCCGAAGCTAAAGACTTTATAGCTGAAAAAGGGTACGATGCACAGTTTGGGGCAAGACCTCTAAAACGTGCTATCCAAACCTATCTTGAAGACGAGATTGCAGAGTTGATTTTGTCAGGTTCTCTTCTACAAGGAGATATCATAGAGGCTGCATTGGACAAAGATGCAGGCAAACTAAAGGTTGCACCTCGAAGAAAAGAAGTGGCTGTATAAGCTGCATTCTATATAAACCACAAAAGGAGTTTCTTATTAGAGAAGCTCCTTTTCTATTTTATACCGAAAGGCGTTTTCTTCAAAATAAGCTGCCGATTATTTATTCTTACTACAGATATTTTTTGTACTTTTGCGCTTTCGCATTAGAAACATCTTAAAACAATATACAGACGTGGCTGATACAAAGTATATTTTCGTTACAGGAGGGGTAATCTCCTCCCTAGGAAAAGGTATAATAGCATCTTCATTAGGTAAACTATTGCAGGCTAGAGGTTATAAGGTAACTATCCAAAAGTTGGATCCATATATTAATATAGATCCGGGAACGCTCAACCCATATGAGCATGGAGAGTGCTATGTAACCGTAGATGGGCATGAAGCCGATTTAGATTTGGGTCATTACGAGCGTTTTCTCAATGAACCCACTCATAAAGACAATAATATTACTACAGGACGTATTTATCAGAATGTAATAAATAAAGAGCGTAAAGGCGATTATTTAGGTAAAACAGTTCAGATAGTACCTCATATCACAGATGAAATACGTCGTAACATCAAACTTCTTGGAGCTAAATATGATTACGATTTTGTGATCACCGAAATAGGTGGAACGGTTGGAGATATAGAATCTCTGCCATTTATCGAAAGTGTAAGACAATTGAGATGGGAGTTAGGCAGTAAGCATTGTTGTTGCATACACCTTACCTATGTACCCTATATAGCCGCAGCCGGAGAGGTTAAAACAAAACCCACCCAACATTCGGTTAAAAGCCTGCAATCGTCAGGAGTACAACCTGATATGCTCGTATTGAGAACCGAACGTGCTTTAAGCAAAGATATACTCAAAAAAGTAGCATTATTCTGTAATGTTGAACCCGATGCAGTAATGCAATCGGTGGATGTATCAACTAT
Organism: Dysgonomonas sp.; assembly: GCA_031546965.1. Lineage (GTDB taxonomy): Bacteria > Bacteroidota > Bacteroidia > Bacteroidales > Dysgonomonadaceae > Dysgonomonas_A. The sequence continues at coordinate 16,787 of JAVBJR010001231.1, read as the reverse complement.
ATACGAAGTTCCCATTAAAATGCAGGAGCAAGGTATGGACGAAATAGTTCTTCGCAAACTGGGAATAGAGGTAGGTCCAACACCCGAGCTGAAATCATGGAGAGATTTTCTAGATAAAAAGAAAAACGCAACAGAAACAATCACAATTGGTATTGTAGGCAAGTATGTCGAATTGCATGATGCTTACAAATCGATCAACGAATCGCTACTTCAAGCAGCTATATATAATGGTAATAAGTTAGATCTTCAATTTATACACTCTGACAAAATTACCGATGATAATGTGGCAGAAAAGCTGCAATCGTTGGATGGCATCATTATTGCACCCGGGTTTGGGCAAAGAGGCATCGAAGGTAAATTTGTTGCTTTGAAATACGCTCGTGAAAATGATATTCCTACATTCGGTATATGTTTGGGTATGCAATGTATGGTCATTGAATATGCTCGCAATGTGTTAGGATTAGAAGATGCCAATTCGACGGAAATGAATCCTCACAGCCCCTACAAGGTGATTGACTTGATGGAAGAACAAAAGAACATTACCAACATGGGAGGATCTATGCGTCTTGGAGCTTACAAATGCAACCTCGAAAAAGGTTCTCTTGTACATCAGGCATATGGGAAAGATCTGGTAGAAGAACGTCACCGTCACCGCTTTGAATTCAACAGCGAATATCGCAAGCAATTTGAAGACAGCGGAATGAAATGTACGGGAATAAATCCTGAAACAAATCTGGTAGAAGTGGTAGAAATTCCGGGACTAAAATGGTTCTTAGGAGTACAGTTTCATCCCGAATATAACAGTACAGTATTGTCGCCAAACGCTCTATTTATGAGTTTTGTGAAAGCTGTAATAAAGAACAGAAAGTAATAACAATTAATTCTATATAAATCAACTGATTAATTAAAGAATGGACAAAAATACAGGTATTGGGTTGGTGTTGATAGTTGCTATCGTAATGGGATTTACGTTCCTCACACGACCTAGTGAAGAAGAAAAAGCTAGAGAAAAGCATATAGCAGATTCAATCTCTATCTCTAATCAGAAAAATCAAGCAGCCGAAGATGTTGCCGCAGTGAACACTTCACAAGCGGCAAAAGAGGAGCAAGTACCCACAGCAGACTTCTTTTCGTCCGGCACTCCTGCCAAATCAGATTCAATAGTAAGTAATCCTAAAGACTCTCTTAGTTCTGCACAAGCTCAGATAACATCAGAGCAACCAAAGGAGCAAATTGTATCTTTAGAAAACAAAAAAGTTAAAATTGACTTCACCACCAAAGGAGGTCAAATGCTGAGTGCTCTAGTAAAAAATTACAAAAAATACGATGGAGACTCGCTCCTCTTATTTAATGCCGATGCCGTTTTGTCTTTAGAACTGGTAAATAAACAAGGAACAGCATTGAATACTGATAAAGCGATATTTACTCCTATCAAAAGTGCTTCGGACTCTATACAAACTCTTGTTATGAGGATGAATTATACCGACACCGAGTATATTGATTTTATCTACTCATTAGCTCCGGACAGCTATATGATGAAATTTGATATTGCGGTTGTAGGTATGCAAAATCTTTTGAGTGTAGACTGTTTGGAGAAATTCAAATTGAATTGGACTCAAAAATTGCATAGACAAGAAAAGAGCGAAAAGAACGAACAAAGATACACCCGCGTACACTACAAAGGTACAGATGGCAGTTTCGAAGGCTTAAGCGAATCCAGTAACGATGCCAAAGAAATACCAACCGGAGTAAGATGGGTATCATTTAAAAATCAATTCTTTGCAACTACTCTGATTGCCGACAGCGAATTTATATCGCCTGCACTGAAATCTACAGTACTGCAATCTCCGGATTTCTTGAAGGATGTTGAAGCAACACTATACTTCAAACCCGTTGCTGATAATGCCGGAACCTTAAAAGGTGGGTTTACCTACTTCGTTGGTCCATTAGATTATTACATGCTAAAAGGGTACGACGACGGAGTGTCTGACGCATCAAAGCAACTCGATTTAGATAAGTTGATTCCCCTAGGATGGGCGCTGTTCCGCTATATAAATCAATACTTTATCATTCCACTATTTAGCTTGCTGGCTTCCACAGGCATGGGTATGGGAATTGTGATCTTATTAGTAACCCTTATCGTTAAGTTGATTATATCTCCTTTGACATACACATCATTTATGTCATCCGCCAAAATGAGGGTATTAAAACCTCAGGTAGATGCCTTAAACGAAAAATATCCCGGTCAGGAAAAAGCCATGGAAAGGCAAAAAGCAGTCATGGCACTATATGGGCAGGCAGGAGTAAACCCAATGAGCGGATGTATACCCATGTTATTGCAAATGCCTATATTGCTGGCTTTATTCTCATTCTTTCCCTCATTAATACAACTGCGTCACGAAAGTTTCTTATGGGCTAATGACCTTTCTACATACGATGCAATATTCGAATGGAATACTAATATTCCTTACATTTCATCGTGGTTAGGTAATCACATTAGTTTGTTTTGTATATTGATGACTGCTACGAATGTTATCTATACCAAATTCAATATGGATGCCACAAACACCGGACAGCAACAAATGCCGGGGATGAAGTGGATGATGATGTTGATGCCTCTTGTATTCTTCTTTGTATTGAACAGTTATCCTTCGGGACTTACTTACTACTACTTCTTATCAACATTAATGACAATATTGATTACGATGGCTTTCCGCTATCTGATTGACGAACAAAAAGTGTTGGCTAAACTGGAAGAAAACAAAAAGAAACCGAAGAAAAAAGGGTTCATGGCACGTCTACAAGAGCAAGCAGAACAAGCTCAACGTACACAGCAGCAACAAGGTAAAGGACAAAACAAAAAGAAGAAAAAGTAATCTCGCAGTTACAAGTAATTAGCTACGAGTTACAAGTATTATTTACTGATTTTTCTACTTCTCTATAATATTAAAAGGAGCTAATTTCAAAAATTAGCTCCTTTTTAATATATCTTGGTATTTGTAGGGGTGGGGTTCTACTCCACCCTCATATAAATTACATTTTTGCGGGCAGGACAGAGCCCTACCCCTACTAGAATACGCATCGTCTCATTCTTCAGAATCGAAATCCCATTCATCAAAAAACGAATCGTCTATAAAATCATCTAAATCTCGGCGATCTTTCTTGGTAGGTCTACCCTCACCTCTGCCTCTGTCTACGAATCCGCTAACTTTGCTTAGCTCCAATATATCGTATTCAGATTGAGGGGTTACATCCTCCATAAATTCGGGTACAAGTTTAGCTCCCATACGTTTCTCACTAAGATCTAAAACCTTAAAAGAGTACGTAATCGGTGGTTTCTTTATTTGAATAACATCGCCTGCCTTAATCATTCGAGAAGGCTTTATATTTGTCCCCTGAATCATTATACGCCCCTTTTTACAGGCTTCGACAGCTAATGTTCGTGTTTTGAAAAGACGAACAGCCCATAGCCATTTATCTATTCGAACTTCGTTTTTTTCTTCTTTCATATTAGAGGGTAAATGAGTTGACTAGTAAACAAGGTGACAAGGTGTAGAGACGCAATGCTTTGCGTCTTCGTTTGTAGCTTATAATTGAGACGCAAAGCATTGCGTCTCTACTTGTTTACTTGTCAACTAATTATTTATTATTGAACTGGTTCATTGCATTCTGCAATCCTGCCAAACAAAAAGTTTTGATAATATCCTCACACATTTCGAAACGTTCGGGCAGTGCTTTTTCGTCTTCATCCGAAAACTCACCCAATACATAATCCACTTGTCCTCCTTTAGGGAAGTCGTTTCCTATTCCAAAGCGAAGACGAGAATAATTTTGTGTGCCAAGTATCGATTGTATGCTTTTTAGACCATTATGTCCGGCATCACTACCCTTCCCTTTCAATCGTAAAGAGCCGAAAGGCAGAGCTAAATCATCTACAATTACCAATAGATTTTCTACCGGAATTTTTTCGGCTTGCAACCAATAACGGATGGCATTACCACTCAGATTCATGTAGGTGGACGGTTTCAAGAGCAATAGAGTTTTTCCTTTCACTTTCAATTCGGTAGTTTCTCCGTATCGCTTGTCCGTAAAAACAATATTGGACGCTTTAGCTAAAGCGTCCAATACTCTGAATCCTATATTGTGGCGGGTATAATGGTATTCGCTACCAATATTACCCAAACCGGCAATCAAGTATTTCATTTAAATAAATTATTATTTGCCTTTAGCAGCAAGACCTCTTGCAGCACGTGTCAATTGAACACGACATACAACAGCGTTCTTTGCATTTAATAATTCTAATCCGTCGAAGTTTAATTCTCCAACTTGTACTGATTTTCCTAAAGCCAAATGCTCGATGTTTACATGCAATTTCTCTGGAACTTGATTGTAAAGAGCTTTTACTTTCAATTTACGAGTATCAAGTGATAATTTACCCCCTGCTTTAACACCTTCTGCTAGCCCATCAAGTACCACTGGTACATCGATAACTATTGGTTGGTTTTCAAATACATGAAGGAAATCTAAGTGAAGAATTGCATCACTTACAGGATGCACTTGGATGTCTTTAAGAATTGCTTTGTACGCTTTTCCGTCAAGAACAAGGCTTACCAAGAAAATTTCAGGAGTGTAAATCAATTTACGCACATCACCTGCTTGCACTGTAAAGTGAATAGCTTCTGTAGAATTCTCTCCACCATAAATTACTGCCGGTATAGCATCTTGTTTACGAAAAGCTTTAGTAGCTTTTTTTCCTAGATCAGTTCTTAATGATCCTTTTAGTTCAAATGTTTTCATTTTTTAATTTTAAATTGTGTTACTCAAATCAAGGATTGCTTCCTTATCCCCATCACACGGGCTTTTGAGAAAAGCGATTGCAAAGATAATTCTTTATTTATTAAGAACAAACAGCTTAACAAGCTATTTATTCATCTCACGTAATTTAATTTTGGTCAAAACCTGTTTTGTATTCAAAGGAAAATCGGCATCCATTATCCACGCATAAAAACTAGGCTCGGTTCTCAATACGTCCGAAACCGGTTTTCCTTTGTGTTTACCGAAATTAAATACCTCTATTCCATTTTCATTTTTGATAATGCGCCCTGCCAAATCAACATTATTATTGAAGAACGAGTATTCTTCAGATAATTTCCCTATATCGTTTGGTAAATCGGGATAACGATCCAATTGAGCTTTAAACACTTCATAAGTCGCCAAAGTGTCGGCTTCTGCCGAGTGGGCATCTTCGAGACTTTTGTCACAATAGAATTTATAGGCAGCCTCTAAGGTGCGTTGCTCTTTCTTGTGGAAAATGATCTGAACATCAATAAATTTTCTTTTCGAAAAATCAATATCAACCCCTACTCTCAAAAATTCTTCCGAAAGTAATGGAATATCAAAACGGCTCGAATTGAATCCCGCTAAATCACAACCCTCAATCTGATCAGCCAATGATTTAGCTATCTGACGAAATGTGGGTGCATCCTTTACATCCTCATCTGTAATACCGTGTATATCCGTTGATTCTTTGGGAATTGGCATTTCGGGATTAATACGCTTGGTTTTTAGTTCTTCCTTTCCATTTGGAAAAACTTTCAGATACGAAATTTCGACAATTCTATCACGAGTGGTATTTGTGCCTGTAGTTTCGAGGTCAAAAAATACAATCGGATTTTTTAGATTTAGTTCCATAAAGTAAACTGGATTGAAGCAAAAACTTTATCACTCTTTGAATATATAAAGAATGATAAAGTTTAAAGCTTGTTTAAATTTTAGAGGGGCATTTGTAGGGGTGAAAAATCTTTCACCCATTCTTTTCCGGCGTATAATTATACGCCCCTACCATGCTCCTTATATTATTAATATATTGTATCAGATCTAATATTTATGCACAAAAGCTTCGATCTTAATCATTAAGCATCATCGGCATCAAAAGCATCAAAATATCTTCGGTATCTCCTTTATCGACAGGGAAAATAAGTCCTGCACGTGAAGGATCGGATAGTTCCACAGAAACTTCGGTTGCCGGAATATTATTCAAAATTTCGATTAAAAAATTCGATTTAAAACCAATATTCATAGCTGTGCCTTCGTATTGACATGGGATAGTTTCTTCGGCTGCTGTCGAGAAATCTATATCTTGAGCCGACACTAATAGTTTGTTATCAGACAATTGCAGTTTAACCAAACTACTTGCCGGATTTGAGAATACTGACACACGTTTCAACGCATTCAAAAATGCCAATCTGTCCAAAATAACTTTGTTTGGATTGTTTTGAGGAATTACCGAATTGTAATTAGGATAACGTCCTTCGATAAAACGACAAGTCATCGTATAGCTCGACATGGTTATATAGGCATTGTTTTCATCAAATTTGATGGTAACAACTTCCGTTTCTTTTGGTAAAATACTTTTCAGTAAGTTGGCAGGTTTCTTAGGCAAAATAAAAGATGCTCTTTCTGATCCTTGAACCGATAAAGTTTTGCTACGCACCAGTTTATGACCGTCAGAAGCTACAAATGTAAGATCTTCGGTAGTAATATCGAAATAAACACCATTCATTACAGGGCGAAGCTCATCATCTGCACTTGCAAACAATGTTCTATTGATAGCCGTACATAATATTTGAGGATCGATAGATAAACTGATTGCTGTATCTTTTAATTCTTTAGGTTGCGGATATTCTTCGCCACTTTGACCGATAAAATTATATTTACCATTATGGAAGTAGATAAATATCTCCAGATTATCGTCATTGATTTCGAATGTAAGAGGCTGATCGGGAAGCTCTTTCAATGGATCTAATAAGTTACGGGCATTGATAGCCAATTTACCTGAACCCTCTACTTCATTTACTTCTAACGAAGTTACAAGACGTGTTTCTGTATCTGCAGCCGTAAGCGTCAATGTGGAATCGTTCAATTCCAATAAGAAACAATCTAAAATAGGCAATGTATTTTTTGAATTGATCACCTTGCTAATTGACTGAAGATGACTCAGTAAAGCAGTACTAGATACAACAAATCTCATATATATTGGTTTTTATTAAGTTACATTTTATTCTAACAAAAGTAACGATATTTTTTGTAAGAACAAAACATGTTTAGATTAAGTGATATTGCTTTACAAGATACAAAAAAGAGACCTATTTTTTCAATAGATCTCTTCTTTTTATTTTTTCGGGCATATGCAATATGCCCCTACCTTTTTTATTTGAATGATTTCTCATCCAATACTTTAAATTCTTTTTCTTTATCAGCTCTCATTGATAAGGTTATATCATCCCATTGATTGGGCCATCCGCCGAATATTGCACCCAATCTCACCACTTTAATTGCATGCAGACCTTTTGCCAAGGCAATAGATTTATCGGCTCGCGAAAAGCGATGAGCGGTATCTTTACCGTTATCATTGGTTATCAATTGTTTTCCATCTATCCATAATTCACAATCGGTACTGAAATAATATACACCATCCGTATGAATATCAATATATCCGGTGATAGCGGTACTATAAAAATCTTGTGGGTACACTTCTGCATAATCTTTAACACGATGTTTGGCTTTTTGTAGAGAGGCAAGAGACTCTACTTCATCGGGAGTTTTACCCTCCAACTCCGACACTTTGCGGGCTGCTCCTTTAAAATATTCAGCTTTCAAGCCCGATTTTTCACCTGCTTGTTTTTGAACTGCGGGAGCAGGAGTTTGTTTCTCAATAGTGATTGTTCTTACTTCACTCATTTTATCAGAGATAAGTACCGAACGTATTTTCAACGTTGTATTTTCTTTAAAAGTAAGAGGTTTATCATACACAGTAGACGACAAAGTGGGTTCCGAACCGTCTGTTGTATAAACAAATTTAACAGGTTCAGTCGACTTAAATTCTAGGGTTGCAGCATCTGTAAATGCAACAAAATCGCAAGACGGAGCATTTTTTTGTTCAGGTAGAGGAATATAATAGCCAATTCCGTGCATATCTAAACGCACTCTTTGATTGTTGATCCGACGCTCAAAATCTGCATATTTTTTTCTAGCAGGTTGTGACCAAGTTACTTCTGCCAAAGCTATCAAACGGGGATAAATATCATAATCCATATCACTTGTGGTATAATTATACTCATTCCACATATTAGCTTGCGCTCCTAAGATATGATGCTTCTTATCTTCTGCTATTTTTGCAGGAACCGGCTCATAGCCATATACTTTGGATAATGTAAGCAGACCACCAATAGTTACAGGAAGATTTTTAGAATCGCCTTGATATTTATCGACATATAACCATGCTCCTGGAGTCATAATCACATCATGTCCCATATTAGCGGCAGCAATACCACCGTCTTCGCCTCTCCAACTCATAACGGCTGCACTTGGAGCCAATCCGCCTTCGAGAATTTCGTCCCAACCTATCATTTTCTTATTGTGTTTCAATAAGACTTTTTCCATGCGCTGTACAAAATAGCTTTGCAACCTTTCTTCGGCAGTATGCTCTTTATCCGATTTCAAGCCCAATTCTTTGATGCGAGCCTGACATTTTGGGCATTTCTCCCATCGTATTTTAGGACACTCATCTCCTCCAATGTGGAAATATTCGCTTTCGAACAGTGGAATCACTTCTTCTATTACATCTGTAAGGAATTGGAATACCGAATCGTTTCCGGCACAATACACATCATTTGCAACTCCCCAAATATTACGTACTTCAATTGGTTTTCCGGTACAAGAAAATTCAGGATAGGCTGCCAATACCGCCACACCATGTCCGGGAAGTTCTATTTCGGGAATTACTTCGATAAAACGTTCTTTGGCATAAGCTACAATTTCTTTTACTTGCTCTTGTGTATAGAAAAAAGTACCGTAAGTACTACCATCGCCTTCTACACGTTTTGCTCCTATTTCGGTCAGTTTAGGATATTTCTTGATTTCGATACGCCATGCCTGATCTTCGGTCAAATGCCAATGGAATGTATTTATTTTGAACATTGCCAATACATCCAACTGATTCTTTATGTAAGCTACATCTGCAAAATGACGGCATACATCCAAATGTTGACCACGATACGGGAAACGAGGCTCATCTTTGATACTCACATTCGGAGTTTTCCATGCTATGTTTTTCACCAAAGTAGGGCTTTCAATTTCAGCAGGCAACAATTGCATAACAGTTTGCATGCCATAAAATGCCCCTTGCGGAGTTTTGGCTTTTATCGTTATCCCTTTGTCAGTTATTTCCAGCAAATAACCTTCGTCATTTACTTTGATATCCTTATCCAAACTGAGACTTATAAAGTTTGAACTTGGAACACTAGTCTTGATATCCAAATCGTAACTGGTCGAATTTTTGATCTTTCCGGCAAAATAAGAAGCCACCTTATCCAAAGACGGATCATTTACTGCAAACACTACATTTTTGGTGAGTTCAAAACTTCCTTCATTTTGCTTCAACTCCAAAGGTATAGGAGTTACATTGATCCCTTCATTATAAGGCTTCTGAACAGGAGTTTCTGTACTACCGCACGATGACACCAATAGAGCCAATGCTATTGTGCATACAGGTATAAGATTTTTCAGCATAATAAAATTATTTAGTTATCCAATCAAGGTTAATTATCCTCAAATGTTATTTAACAAACGATTAAAATGCTAAGATAATAAAAAATGATATACCCAATTACTCTCTAAACCTCTTTATGTGATCCTTTATGTTATAGAACATACACCTTTCTTTTCCCCATAGCCAAAGACAAAAAAATAAGGGAAGAATCTTCTAAAAGACTCTCCCCTTATAGTATAATTGAATATTTCTATATCTTAGATAGCGTTGATTTCTTTCAACACATCGTTTGTTTTGCGAACAGCAGTAGCCGAAGCTTCGAATTTTGCTTTTTCTTCTGCATTAAGTTTCAGGTCGATAATTTTCTCCCATCCATTTTTACCTAATACTACCGGCACACCGATACAAATATCGTTTTGCCCATATTCGCCTTCTAAGCTAACACAACAAGGAATTACTTTCTTTTCGTCGTGAAGTATAGTTTCCACAACTGCTGCTCCTGCTGCACCCGGTGCATACCATGCCGAAGTACCCAACAATCCTGTTAAAGTAGCTCCACCAACCATAGTATCGGCTACCACTTTGTCCAAAGCTTCTTTTGACAAAAGATCAGATACCGGAATACCTTTATAAGTAGCCAAACGAGCCAAAGGAATCATAGTAGTATCACCATGTCCGCCAATAACCATACCTTCAACCTCTGTTGGATTTACACCTAAAGCTTGGCTCAAATAATATTTGAAACGAGAACTGTCTAATGCTCCTCCCATACCTATAACACGATTCTTTGGTAGACCTGTTACTTTAGACGACAAATAAGTCATTGTATCCATCGGATTGGAAATAATAACTAAAATTGCATTTGGTGAATATTTAAGAATGCTTTCGGCTACACTTTTTACAATACCTGCATTTACACCGATCAACTCTTCGCGAGTCATACCCGGTTTACGAGGGATACCCGATGTAATAACAACTACATCCGAGTTTGCAGTAGCTGCATAATCATTTGTAACACCTTTTATTCTTGAACTGAACTCAAGCAACTGAGCTGTTTGATTCATATCCATTGCTTTACCTTCGGCAACACCTTCTTTTACATCAAGCATTATTACTTCATCAGCAATCTTTTTAAATGCTAGTACATTCGCACAAGTGGCTCCGACATTACCGGCTCCCACAACAGTTACTTTAGACATGATAATTTTGTTTTATTGTTATAAATTTTTATTGTATAATCAAATATCAGAACACACGAAAACCACTTCAAATGAAGAGGAGTTAGAAAACTCCCTCTCTGTGCCCCCTCTCCTTTGGAGAGGGTTGGGGTGAGGTGCGTATTTCGAATAGACAAGCAAAAGTAACTTGTTATTCGCAATAAAGGAATTATTTCGGGGCTAAAATTCGCTTCAAATATTAAAAAATATTGACGGATAAACTCCATCAAACTCCAAACATTCTACAATCACACATAAAGTAAATATTGACTATATTGGCGAAAAAACTTAGATAAATTAACGCCTCCAATCTATATTATTAATATATTTGTATTAAGTCTAACCATTAAAAAGAAGAGAGAGAATAAAGTTATATGGAACAAAATACCAAACCTTCGAGAAGAAATACCAATATATTAATTGCCATTATATTAGGTTTAATTGTAGGAATAGGAATTGCTGCATATTTTATTTTGAAGCAAAATACACAGCTCGAAGAAATGCAGCAGGTAAACGAAATATCAAAACAAAAGCTCGAAGATGAATATGCCAGTATAGACACTCAATACGAAGGATTTAAACTTTCCATAAAAAATGATTCTTTGTTTCAACAATTGAGTAACGAGCAAGCAAAGGTACAACGCCTACGTGAAGAGCTTCGTACAGTAAAAGCTACCGATAAAGCCGAAATAGGTCGTTTAAACGACGAACTTGGCAGCCTTCGCAAAATTCTGAAATCGTACATTGTACAAATTGACTCATTAAACAGAGCCAATGAAAAACTGGTACAACAAAACAAAGAGATAACCAATAAATACCAGGAAACCAACCGAACTTTAAATCAGGTTTCGCAAGAAAAAGCCAATCTGACCGAGAAAGTAACCCGTGCTGCCAAATTGGATGCTACAGGTATAAGTGTAGCTGCCACCAACGCCAAAGGTAAACCCCAGAAAAAAATAAAGAGCGTAGAACAACTAGCTGTTTCTTTTACCGTAACCAAGAATATCACAGCAGAACCGGGAGAAAGAACAATATATGTACGCATAATGAAACCCGACGATGATATTCTTGTAAAGAACAGAGCCAATACTTTCTCTTATGAGAATAAAGATATTCAATATTCCATAAAAAGAGTTATCGAGTACGGTGGCGAAGAAGTACCCGTTACTCTATATTGGAAAGTCGAAGAATATTTGATGCCCGGGACTTACCGAGTAGACTTATTTGCCGATGGAAGCCTCATAGGTTCACGATCTTTTACATTAGAAAAATAAAGATGGGGCATCGTCATTGCAAATGTAATGAAGCAATGACGACGCAAATATACCCTTTGAGACAGCCTTATTTATTAGACATAATTTCTAAACCCTTCTTTTTAAAATTAGTATGATATTAGAATCCTTAAAATATATCCGACAAGAAGGTAGACCTAATGAATGGGCTATCGAAGGAAAAAATGGCGATTTAATTAAGTTTGATAATATCAACCTTTTTGTGGGAAAAAATGCCGTTGGCAAAAGTCGTAGCTTAGCTATATTACATGAAATAGCAGATATCTTATCTTTAAAAAAAGCGATATCGGACTTAAAATTCCCCGATTCGAAATATCATATCATTCTCAAAGAAGATAATATCACTTACGAATATATCCTCTCAATAGAGAAGCATCTGATTGCTGATGAAGTTCTGTGGGTAAAAGGTATCGAGAAATTCAACAGGAAAAAGAGTAAAATATATTCCGAAATTTCAAAAAGCTTTGATAAACTAGACATTGAGGATACCTCTGTTTTCACCTCTATTCAAAATAAAGACAAAGATTATCCTTATATACCCGAAATATTTGAGTGGAGTAATGCGTTGAAAAATTACGCATTCACAAATCAACACGAGAAAAACAATTTAATTAAACAGGAGGACGAACTCGATAGTTTACAGCCTATTAAAGATTTTTCGCCCAGCAATATTATTAAACTGTTTTTTAAGGGCAAAAGAGATTTTGGTCAACCCTACATAGACAGTATTATATCAGATCTGCACACAATAGGATTTGATGTTACTAGTGTCGACTTGGCGAAAGAAAAATCGGGGATAGGAATATCAGTACAAGAAGAAGAATTGGCAGAACCAACTCTTCAGCAGGAGATGTCTCAAGGAATGTTCAGAGCATTATCATTTTTTATCCAACTCGAATTTGCTCTTTTGAGCAAAGTATCAGTATGCCTTCTTGTTGATGACTTGGGAGAAGGTTTAGATTACGAACGCTCCAAAACGCTTATTGACCTGGCAATCTATAAGATGAACAATTCGAACATCCAGCTATTTATAGCATCCAACGACAGGTATATTATGAATAAAATCCCTTTGAGATATTGGTCGGTTATCGAACGTAAGCCAAAGGCATCTATATTCTACGACTATCATAATTCGAGGGAAATATTTGACGATTTTAAATATACCGGACTGAATAACTTCGATTTTTTAGCGAGTGATTTCTATCTTCAAGGATTCAAAAACGAGGAGGAGGAGTAAGCCCATATATGAAAAAGATTGCATTCTTTGTTGAAGGACAAACCGAACAAGTCTTTATCAACAAGCTCGTTAAAGAGATTATCGGTTATAATAACCTAACGGTTCTACTCAAAAAAATAACAGGTGGGACTAATGTTCCCAAACGCGAATTTGTTAGAAATTATAATATCCCCCTGAAATCGGATTATACTGCACTTATATACGATTGCGGTTCGGACAACCGTGTAAAATCGGAAATACTCGACAATATAAGCAGCCTTAGAGAGGCAGGATATACTTGTATTATCGGATTAAGAGATTTGTATCCTTTGGCATTAGAAGAATTGCCACGCCTTCAAAAAGGGTTGCAGTTTCTACCCTACCCTCTAAAAAAGAAAGATTGTCCTTTTGATATTGTGATAGCTGTAAGAGAGGTCGAAACTTGGTTTTTGGCAGAAAGCAGTCATTTTTTGAAGGTTGACAAAAAGCTCACAGGACGGTTTATAGAGAAAGAACTCGGGTTTAACCCCGATGTCATGAATCCTGTATCGAGCAATCATCCCGCCGAAGATATAAGCAAAATATACCAACTGGCAGGAAAGTCATATTCAAAAAAACGTTGGCAGGTAGAAAAATTGGTCAACCGGCTCGATTTCAATAAAATAAGAAAAGATCTCCGGCATAAAATCCCCTCTCTGAATGAGTTAATTACCGCTATTGAACAGTTCAAGAAGGGCGAGGTGCAAGGATCAATAGCGACTAAAACAGAAAAAAGCAGTTTGAAATAAATCAAACTGCTTTTCTTATCTTAAAGACTTTGCTATTAAGCTTATGCTTCTGTGTTAGGAACTACAGATACAAATGATCTTTCGTTCTTTTTTCTGCGGAATGCAACTACTCCGTCAACAAGAGCAAATAATGTATGATCTTTACCCATACCTACATTTTCTCCCGGATGATGAGTTGTTCCTCTTTGACGAACGATGATGTTACCCGCTTTCACGATTTCACCACCAAATGTTTTTACGCCTAATCGTTTACTTTCCGATTCACGGCCATTCTTCGAACTACCTACACCTTTCTTGTGTGCCATTTTCTTCTAATTTTAAACTGATTAAGCAATAATATTTTTCACTGTAACTTGTGTAAATTGTTGACGGTGACCGTTCAACTTGCGATATCCTTTTCTTCTCTTTTTGTGGAAGATAAGTACTTTATCGCCTTTTACTTGATCGCCAACTGTAAGTACCACTTTGGCTCCACTTACAAAAGGTGCGCCTACTGTTACAGCACCATTGTTGTCAATTAATAACACTTTGTCAACTTCAAAGTCAGAACCACTGTCTGCTGTTACTCTGTGAACAAACAATTTTTGACCTTTCTCAACTTTGAATTGTTGTCCTTGAATTTCTACAATTGCGTACATTTGCAATTAAATTTTTACAAGTTATGAGCCTGAGGCGAACCATTGTCCATAGTTTCTTATCTGCCTATTAGCAATCGGGTGACAAAATTAGTTATTTCTATCCGATTTTGCAAGAGTTTTCTCGAAATACTTCTTATCTGCTGAGAGTATAATATCATTCCTGAAATTAATAGATAAAATAATATTTTCGAACTCTCTATTCTGAATATTTGTACTATTTTTGCACAAAACATAATACACTGTGCAGTTTTAAATAGGATATGGCAATAACCCAAACAAGAACTATGTTGATTGACGTCGCCCGGCAACTTTTTGCTAGACTGGGTGTCGAAAATACAACTATGAACGATATTGCTGTGGCTTCTCACAAAGGTCGCCGGACTTTGTACACCTACTTCAATAACAAGAATGAGGTTTTTAAGGCTGTAGTAGAATCGGAACTCGATAAGATGATCGAAGCCTTGCAGGATGTAGCCATAAAAGACCTTCCTGCCGACGAAAAACTTATGCTCTTCTTTTATACCCGCTTGGATGCCGTCAAAAATGTAGTAGCACGAAACGGTAATCTCAGAGCCGATTTTTTTCGTGATATATGGCGAGTGCAGAATGTACGTAAAAGCTTCGACCGCAAAGAAACTGAAATCCTCAAAGAGATATTGCAAAAAGGTGTGGACGAGGGAACTCTCTCGATGCCCGATGTAGACCTCACAGCCGAAATATTGCACAATGCGCTTCGAGGTCTCGAAGTTCCTTATATTCGGGGGCTGATTAACCCTATCGATTCGGATCATAAGAGACGTTATCTCAATATATCACATCTCATTTTTCAGGGAATCAAAAGAAAATAGAACATTAAATAAATATTTACAAATAATTTAATATTTGATTATGAAACTTTTAGAAGGAAAAACAGCAATCATCACCGGTGCAGCCAGAGGTATTGGAAAAGCAATAGCAATAAAATACGCGCAAGAAGGAGCAAATATTGCTTTTACAGATTTAGCTGTGGATGACAACGCAAAACAAACCGAAAAAGAGATAGCTGCCTTAGGCGTAAAAGTAAAAGCTTACGCATCTAATGCTGCCGATTTTGAAGATACTCACAAAGTAGTAGATGCTATTGTAGCCGATTTCGGAAAAGTTGATATCCTAGTTAACAATGCAGGTATCACACGCGACGGGCTAATGATGCGTATGACCGAGCAACAATGGGATATGGTAATCAATGTAAACCTAAAGTCTGCCTTTAACTTTGTGCATGCAATTACTCCTGTAATGATGAAACAAAAAGGAGGTAGCATCATCAATATGAGTTCGGTAGTAGGTATTTCGGGTAATGCAGGTCAAACTAACTATTCTGCTTCAAAAGCAGGTATGATTGGTCTTGCTAAATCTATTGCTAAAGAAGTAGGATCGAGAGGTATACGTGCAAACTGTATTTGTCCCGGATTCATCATCACCGAAATGACAGGCGCTCTATCGGAAGAAGTAAAAGCTAAATGGGCAGAACAAATTCCACTTCGTCGCGGAGGTACTCCCGAAGATGTTGCTAATGTAGCAGTATTTTTAGGTTCCGACTTGTCTTCTTATGTTAGCGGACAGGTTATCCCCGTTTGTGGTGGTATGAATATGTAATTTCACACTCAGAACATAGCAAAGCTGTAAAGATTCACTACCTTTGCAGCTTTATTTTTTGCCCCATTATTATGACTGTATTATACGAAGATAACCATATCATTATTGTAAACAAAACCGTTTCGGAGATTGTACAAGGCGATAAAACTGGAGACAAACCTCTTTCCGAAATAGTAAAAGAATGGATCAAAGAAAAGTATAGTAAACCCGGAAATGTATTCTGCGGAGTAACTCATCGCCTCGACAGACCGGTGAGCGGTATTGTAGTATTTGCCAAAACAAGCAAAGCTCTTCCCCGACTGAATAAGATGTTTCAGGATAAAGAAATCAAAAAGACTTATTGGGCTATTGTCAAAAATAAACCACAAGAGGCAGCAGGAACGCTTACTAATTATTTGGTACGTAACGAGAAGCAAAACAAATCGTATGCTTACGATACCGAAAAGCCCGA
>JAVBJR010000802.1:0-3065 GCA_031546965.1 Dysgonomonas sp. | reverse complement strand
CTGTGTTAGTTTAGTTAATTAGTTTAATTTAGGTTAGGTTTTTTAACGCGCTAACGGCTCGCGTCGTATAATAGGATTTTTTCATATTTACTAGTAATTTTGCAAAATTACGGTTTTTCATATTTACTGTAACATATATATATATATATATATAATGTACATCAGCAAAGTATCGAGTAGTAAACAACTTTTAATAACCAAAAGGGTACGTTACATAATTTGGGCCAACTACGGCTTTATCGTAAACAATCCTATAAGTTTTTGAACTATTGACTGTACTTAAGGACGCATTTACAAAATTTCGTTTAATTGTCTTTTCGGCGAGCACAATCTTGGTGTTGGCACCATTTCCTACAAAATCTTGAATTAATTCCAACATAACTTTAAAATTGACTTTACTAGAGTTTTGAAAATTTTGCGATATTCCCTTGACTTTAAAAGTTGTCACACCATTCGATACCTTGTAACCGTAATTTTTCGGTCCTCCGCTGACAAATTCGACAATATGTGTTCCCTCCCCATGCTCGGCTGTAATTTCATCCGTAACTTTCCCAAGGTTGTCGCCGAAGTAGCCGTGAAGTGGGTCGCTATCCTTTGGTGATATGAAGATGACCGAATCAGTGTCCATGTACAGCGCCTTTTTGCCCAGGATCTTCAATAGGTCGTATAATTTCAACCGAGCCAGAGTTGTTGTAAACGCTGCCAACACTACATTGGTGTACGCCGACCCGGGTATGAACTCCTTGTTGTACCGATACGACACGAGTAGCATCTCCTCGTTGACAATGCTCGCATCTTAGACCGTGTACTCGTTCGATGTTAAGAGGTCAATGAAACGGTCATATTCGGTCACATATTCTGTTTTGGGGAGGTCTTCTCGCATCCCGAGTCTTCCCCAAAACGAATTTAAACACAGTTTTGCAAGGGCTCGTCTACCCGGGTTCGTTTCAATCTTGTCCGCGGCCAACTTCACTTTCTCGTTTCTGTATGTGTAAGAACAAACAACCAACGTTAAGTCGCGGAATGCACACATTTTAAATACGCATAAATTACTCGAAATATTCGGCGATAAACTTGGTCTTGTCCGTATCGGTCTTTACCCACGAAGGCCATCCCGATGCCTCCTGCTTTATTTTGAGAAACATGTCCACATAGGCTCCGAAGAGGCCTTGTGGATGGTCTTTTGTCCTCCCATACTCTGCGCACTCTGCATAATGCCACACACACTGGACATTTGTGATCTATAAAACAGCAACTCATCTTGTACATGTTCGTCATAATTAAAGTTAAAGTGTTACTTACGGTGTAACCTTCATCTAACGCAACGTCAACCTCCGGTGTGCACCACGTACCGGTGAGCTCCCTCTCTCAATCACCGTGTGTGCAGGTCGCCTGGCAGTTGTTTTCTGCACAAGTACGGCACAGGGGGAATGTCAACTTGCCCCTTGTACGGTACGGAAGAACGGGATGATACAGTCTCTTTGGTGGCAGGATTGTTGCCTTTATGAGTCCAAAATATTGTTCTTTCAAATACGTTGGTGGGTACTCTTCTACCGGATGCCCCACCGGCATCTTTCCAAACTTGTTGATGGTGGGGTAGAGGGAAACATAATCGTAGTACCGAATCGCCTCCCCATCCCCCACTTTTGCGTAAAGGCACGATGCGTGCGTCCTGCCACCGTAGAATGCATCCCGTGGATTAAGAGGGTCCGTTATGCTCAGGTTGCTGATGAAGGCTGACATTTCAACGTCAATTTTGATGGCCTTGTCAAAGTCACACTCCCATATTGTCACTATTTCATGGTCGGGTGCCGTAGCTTGGAGGTAATTCTCTTTATCCAGTGTCAACGGGTATACGTCACCCATGTAGCATCCCATGCGTCTATTCTCCAGACGGGGACTGTAGCATTTGGGGCACCCGTGGAAGTAACCATGGAACTCGAAGATTGTCTTGTTCGAGTGGCATATACCGTCCACAAAACGGTGCCCCACTTTCACTTCACCTTGCATGGACGACGCGTTCGCTATGACGATATTGTTCTTGTGTGCAACCCATGTCATCCACTGCAGGGCTTTCTTGCTCTGTTGTTTTCTCCGTCCCGCATATCCGTCCTGTGACAGAATCCCTATGGTGTTCGGCTTTAGGATATGAGTACGGAAAATTTTGTGACACACAGCCGCGATCGTTACAGATGCAAACGGGTCAACGCCAGATATTGTGAGGAATTCTCGTCGAAACTGTAAAGTACAAAATGTATTTTGTAATTCAGCTTGTAGCAAAACAATGCTAATAACTTCAAAACCGGAACTTACAGCCATGCAGGAGTCCTTCAATATCTGTACATCGGAGTTGCAGTAGGAAATGAGTTCCTCTTTCAGATTGAAGACCCTATTAGGATCTATCCCGTACTTTTCCTGTTCATCCCCGTACCATTTTAGGAATTTTGTACGGTTTGCCACAGTCATCGTGTCCACTCCGTAAAAGTGTTCAGCAGGCAGCGGACCAATGTAATTTTGATTGTCAATTGTATTAAAAAAGTGTGGGAAATATCCCTTTTTCAGTTCATTAAGGCCAAAAGTAGCTGGGAGTTTTGCCAATGCCATGGGGATGAACGAGTGCGAGTCCAGGAACTTGACGTTAAATCGAGGTGACAGGTCCAAAGCAAGAATCTTAAATCCGGTCTTAATTGGTTCAATGTACAAGTTCTTGCGATGGAGATAGTCAAGAATCAGATAAGTATCGTAAGCCTTTGCATAATGGGCTATGAAAATTTTATCCTGCTCACTTTGAACCAGTCCACAATTTTGATTAAAAATCCAACCGCAGAACTCATCCCTACTGCTATCACCGTAAAACTGCACATGGGTTCCATCCTCTCTTTTGCAGATCACCAAGTTCGGCACATGGAGCCCCGTTTCCTGAATACATTCAAAGTCATAGTAAAACCTTACTGGCAGAGGTTTAGGTTCGCGACCCCTCGAAGTATTCACAGGAGACGGTTTGAGGCGATGATCTTCCTTCTGTATGTAGCACTTGTGGTCGTAAGGAACATACTGCTTGCACA
>JAVBJR010000145.1:0-4336 GCA_031546965.1 Dysgonomonas sp. | reverse complement strand
CATGAAAATGTGTGTTGTGCAGGGAAGTAGGATCGGATCTGGTGAAAACCGGACTTGGAGGAACCGCGGGGAACAAAGGTGCCGTGGCGATCCGCATGGTCATCCACGGCTCATCCATGTGCTTTCTGTGTGGTCATTTTGCTGCTGGTCAGTCTCAATATGCAGAAAGAAATGCGGATTATGTGGAAATATGGAGGAAGATGATTTTTCCCGGAGTAAGATACCGTAATAGATGATCACGTATGTCTGATTCAGCGATACGATTGTATCGTATATCTGTTACTTTGCAGTTTCGCACCGTGGATTCCCATGATTTCATATTCTGGTGTGGAGATTTCAACTATAGGATCGATTTGCCAATAGATGAGGTTAAGGAATGCGTAAAGCAACAGAATTGGCCCAATCTCTTGAAATGCGATCAATTGAAGCTTCAGCAAAAAGCGCAGCATGTACTTATATACACGGTTTTGTATCGCATTGTCATCATTTGTGATTTATGACATTTCAATGGGAATGAAATATTGTTTTCAGGTATTTCACGGATTCGAGGAAGGCGAAATAAATTTCCCACCGACGTACAAATACGACACTTTCTCCGATGATTACGATACTAGCGAGAAGGGCAGGATACCGGCGTACACTGACCGTGTACTGTTACGAGCACCTCGAATCGGAGATTCAAATGGTTATCATATATTAATAGTACAATATAATAACCTAGATTATCCTAAATTAACTTTTTTAAAGAAGAATCATTTATTTAATAAATATTCACATGTGATTCCTGATCTCAAAATCAAACTTCTCATTGAGTTTCAATGAAGAAGTTTGATTTTGAGGTGTAAGTACAACAGATTCTTACAGGTTTATATATAAAATTCAAGGGTAGTTTGAAAGAAACTTGTTTTAACTGGAAAGCTGATTTTTATTTTTATTTTTTTCAGTTTCCGCGGCTAAAATAACTTACTACGGGAGAGGGAATTTGAAAACTTCCGACCACAGGTTTGTTATAGATCTTGTTTTGAAATGCTGCTATGTTCTTATTAATATATTCTTGCTTCCAACTTAAAATTAACAGACCAATATTGGCTGTTGTTGACATCTGCGTGTTGAAAGTAAACGAAGAGTCGCGTGGAAACGTATTGAAAAACGTAATTCAAGATGTTGGTCCTCCTGATGGCACGGTTATCATCCAGAGCATGTTCGTGGACCCTACCATTGAAGCTACATCTGTGTTTGACGATGACTTTGTCACTAAATTATCTCAGGAATTTGCAAACATCGGTGAAGTTATTTTAATAAGGTAGCCGCCGTAACACAAATATTATTTTTACGGGGGAAAGTTAACGTTTAAATTGTGTAACTCATTCAAGTGTGAAACAAATGATTCTTTTTGACATTCCCTTGTGTTTTTCTGACAATGGTCCTACTACATTTTAAATATTTTCTGATATTTTCTACCGCAGATTTGTGGAAGATGCAATGTGGGTTACATTTAAAGATGGCCGTCATGCTTTAGATGCCGTTGCTAATTATAACAACAGTGATGTAAGTCATTTTAAAATCAGTATGTACAGATGCAGTTGAGTACATGTCTTAATATCTTTATATATTACAGTTTGAGGGACACCATATCACTTTAACCCTCAAGACTCCATATTGGCATGACAACTTCCAACAGGAGATTCATCTAATGGTGGATAATACCATTCCACTTTGCAACCAATCAGATGTCCTTGCGTTGAACGATGGAGAAGGATATGAAGTAACAGGTGACTTACATATAATGTAATTTCAGTTTGTACTTGGGACTTTGCGACATTGGTTTTGAACAAGTTGACATTTGCAACTGATTTCCTGGCAAGAGTGTGTCTTCTATATGACCTTGTATATTAATTACGCAGCTGGACTTTGCATAAGGAACTGTTCAGTAGTTTAATATTGTTGTTGCGTGTCCTGAAGGTTGTTCATATTTGGAAGAAGACCTTGGCAGCGAGCTTACAGTGGGAGGCGGTGACAGTCAACCAGATGGTCGTGCCAGTCCATCGGTTGAAATCACAGGTCTGGTGGGTTTATACGATGAGTGGGTGAAGACACAAGTTGCTGCTAGTCGTCCTCCGCCACGTCCCGCTCCACCGAGTAGACCACCACCTCCTAAATTTGTTGCCGGTGTTGAGAACGTGCAAACTGTAAGTATGAGGTTGCTTGTTTAAGGTGGTTTTGTTTACAGTCAACTCTGTATGCCACTTATAAGCAATTTATAAATTGCCCATTTTTTAAATTTATGTATGAAACGTCCCACTTGGCATCAACACAAAATTCAATTTCACTAAAACAATTGAGTGTTTTCTTGCTTCCTGTTGGCTGCGACGACTTCCTTACAAAGGACGTCACTAGCAATGGAAGCCACGCCTACTCAATTGCTTTAGTGGATAAGTCTTTATAAACAGTAATTAAAATTTACATAGGTTTTCAACAAAAACTTTATAAACATTTATAATCATCTGCACAACACTAATGCAACAGGACATTCCCTTATAAAATACAGATTTTATCTTCCCTTGATGTTTACCATGCATATTTAAAAGTGGTAATTTTCACGGAGGTTTTATTTTCGCTATATTCGCGCACAAGCATTTTTTCCGCGAAAATAAAAACACCGTGAAAATTTAAAAAAATGTAATTGCTCTATATCGAAGGATGGGAAATTAATGTCGCCACCGTGAAAATAAAGCCTCCGTGAAAGGTCACATGCTTGGGTTTCCGCGAAAATTTAGACGCGTGAAAATATAAGAACATACCCTTATAAGAGACAAAATTATGGATCCCTTGGGGTGCCACTATAAGGAGATTCCACTGTAGACAGGTTACACTGTATAATGTATAAAAAAGGGAATATTTATTATGAAGCAGTTGATTGTAAAAAGAATATAACACCTCAGTAATTTATTGTGGCTTCACGGGGATCACTGCAATTGTCGGGTTTCCTGTCGCGATAATTTCACATTTTCCGTTTCACATTTTACGTTTCGCAGATTACTAGGTGTATCCTGCAACCTTCAGCAGCGCCAAAAACAGAAGAGATAGCCGTGAAATCTTGCGCCATGGATGCCTGGCAACCCGTTTCCGCAAACAACTTCAACGAAGACGACATTTGGTCACCGCCACCGCCGACCGCGGCTCCTCCACCTCCACCAGCTGGCTTTGAGACAAACTCCCCGAAGAAAGACACTAATAACGCCATGGCACCTCCTGCGGTTCCTCCACGTCCTATCTTACCCGACGTTCCGGATCGAAGTAGTCCACCACCGCCGGCTTTCCGGCCACCCGCGGCACCGGTTCAAGCCTCTTCTTCTTCGGTGCCGGCCCGTGAAGCTCCACCTCCTCCTGTCCCTGCCAGGGTTAAACAGCAGATGCAAGGCCCTCCTGTTCCGGCTAGAGTTTGGCCGGACCAGCAGTTACCACCTCCTCTGACACCCAGAAGGAACGAGTGATGGGCCCGATGACTGTACGAGATGGGTTTTTATTTATTTATTTATACATTACTGTTTCTGTACATTTCATTTTGCTTCATTCCTATTTGAAATTGAATCAATATGAGAAATAATGCTCTAGTATAATTACAATATAATTGTGGTGACCGATTGTGAAAGGAATATTTTTTGTAAAATACTATTGTAGTTCTTGTCTTACGTTGAGACAGCGTTTACCTTGTTATATATTTTTAATGACGTTGTTTCAACATCTGTGTTACCAGTATTTCCAGTTTGTTATATACTTTGTGATGAAAACTTTCCTGACACGTGTACTGATATAGTTCAAATTACACCCACTTGTTAGATTTCACACCTCTGCTTAATATTGTTGAAAGAATCACCTTAATGAAGCACATTTCAGTTTTCTGTGATGATAATTCTCATGTAGTACTTGAATTGAAAATGAAATAATTGTATGATGTACCCTGTGTAATTGGGGGATGATGAGGAATTTACATGTCAGTGTTTCTTCGATATAAAGATTAGTATATATTTAATTTAAGATGGAAAAAAAACTACAAGTTGCTCACCAGTTGACGACACTACTTAAATTGGTGGATTATAATATATAGATTTATTATAGTGTGATATTGTATATGAATGTTATAATTAAGTAGATTATTTAATATGGTAAACATAGGATGTTAGGATATGTCATCGTCCAGGTATACATATAATATCACTCTTGATATCGTATGTTGGTTGTGAAGATATTGTTTATTGGCAATAATTGTTTGTGCTGAATGAATATAAAATTCACAAAATTAATACTCGTTTTAAAATGCAAAATTGTGTTATAT
>JAVBJR010000201.1:0-20458 GCA_031546965.1 Dysgonomonas sp. | reverse complement strand
CATAATTAAAGAAATGTGTGGAAATATTCCTTTAAGTTAATGATTTTCAAGAGATTGAGCAAATGTTTTGACGCTTAATTTATTGACAATAAGTATTTTAAAACAAAATAGAATCGTGTTGTTTCAACTACTGATTCGCATCAATAATAAATATTCAAATTGTTCTTTCCCTAAAAAAACCGTATATTTGTTATTCTCGATCTTGTAAAATGGATAATCAGAAAATAAAAGAACAAGTTTTAAGCAAGTTTACTGAATACCTCAATCAGCAAAAACATCGCAAGACGCCCGAACGTTTTGCCATTCTTGATCATATCTATTCTACAAAAGGACATTTTGATGTCGATTCGCTTTTCCAAACGATGAATACCCAGAGTATCAGGGTCAGCAGGGCTACATTGTATAATACAATTGAGTTGTTGCTCGATTGTGGTCTGTTGGTAAAGCATCAGTTTGGAGCAAATATATCTCAATACGAACGAATTTACGGAGCAGAAAATCACGACCATCTTATCTGTACCACATGCGGAAAAGTAAAGGAATATAAGAATGCCACCCCTTTTATTCAGACGCAGCAAAAACGGTTCGCCCGATTCAAAATTGGATATTACAGCATGTACATTTACGGTACATGTGCCAAGTGTGTAAAAGAGAAGCAGCAGAGTGAGAAAAAAAACAAGAAATCAGAAGAAAACAAAATAAATACCAACAAAAAGAAATGAAAGCAGATGTACTACTGGGGTTACAATGGGGTGACGAAGGTAAAGGCAAAATAGTGGATGTATTGACTCCGAAGTATGAAGTGGTAGCCCGTTTTCAAGGGGGACCTAATGCAGGGCATACTTTAGAATTCGAAGGAGAAAAATATGTCTTAAGATCAGTTCCTTCGGGAATCTTTCAAGGGGATAAAATAAACATAATAGGTAATGGTGTAGTACTCGATCCGGCTTTGTTCAAAAGTGAGGTTGAATCTTTGGAGAAATCGGGGCATGCTTTAACCAAACGTTTGTTGATCTCTAAAAAAGCACATCTCATTTTACCTACCCACCGCTTGTTGGATGCTTGCTATGAGAATGCCAAAGGTGACTCTAAGATAGGTACAACAGGTAAAGGCATCGGTCCTACGTATACCGAAAAAGTAAGCCGAGGAGGTTTACGGGTCGGAGACCTTTTACATGGCTTTGAAGAAAAATACCAACAAGTAAGACAAAGACATTTAGATATATTGAATCAATATAATTTCGATTGCAGTTCGTTGGCGGAAATTGAAAAAGAATGGTTTGCCGGTGTTGAGAAATTGAAAGAATTTACATTTATAGACAGTGAGTATTTTATCAATGATGCACTGTCTAAAAAGAAATCGGTTTTAGCAGAAGGAGCCCAAGGTACTATGTTGGATATCGACTTTGGATCATATCCTTTTGTTACTTCATCCAATACAATATCTTCGGGAGCATGTATCGGTTTAGGGATTCCTCCTCGTAAGATTGGAGAAGTCTTCGGTATATTTAAAGCGTACTGTACTCGTGTGGGTAGTGGTCCCTTCCCTACCGAATTGATGGACGAGACGGGCGACAAACTTCGCAAGTTAGGCTTTGAGTTTGGATCGGTAACAGGACGCCCCCGTCGTTGCGGATGGATTGATCTAGTGGCACTACGCTATGCTATTATGATAAATGGGGTAACTCAATTGATTATGATGAAAAGTGATGTACTTGACACTTTTGAAACCATCAAGGCATGTGTTGCTTACAAAATTGACGGCAAAGAAACTACAGAATTTCCATTTGAGATAGGCGACAATGTAACACCCGTCTATAAAGAACTTCCGGGATGGAACATGGATATGACAAAAATGCAGAGTGAGGAAGAATTTCCTCAAGAGTTTATAGACTATGTCGATTTCTTGCAAGAAGAATTAGGCGTAACTATCAGCATTGTATCAGTAGGACCCGATCGTGACCAGACTATTAAACGTCAGTATTTTGTATAGACTCGTGATTAGCCTTTTTTAAGTAATTATCAAATTTTCAAACAATTAATATGTCTATCTTTGGCATATCTTTTGATGAAGATAATTATAAGGCAGAAAAGGTTATAAATTAAAATAAGGAAATTATGTTTTACGGATGGATTTTATTTGGTACAATAGCTTTACTGGGCTGGATAGTTTCGGCAACCTTGCAAAGCAAATTTAAAAAATACTCGAAAGTACCGTTAGACAGTGGTCTGACGGGTAGAGATGTTGCTCTGAAAATGTTGCATGACAATGGAATATACGATGTACAGGTAGTTTCTACACAAGGTATGCTTACGGATAATTACAATCCGGGTAATAAAACTGTAAATTTGAGTGAAGGTGTTTATCATAGCAATAGTGTAGCCGCCGCAGCCATAGCTGCTCACGAATGCGGGCATGCTCTACAGCACGCTAAAGCATATGCAGCATTAACTTTGAGATCGGCTTTGGTGCCGACTGTTAGTTTTGCTTCAAAATGGGTTATGTGGGTATTGTTGGCAGGTATTTTTCTGATCAATACTTTCCCCATATTGATATGGATAGGTATCGCATTATTTGCCACCACCACTGTTTTTAGTTTCGTGACATTACCTGTAGAAATCGATGCCAGTAATCGTGCTTTAGTATGGCTTGATACTGCCGGAATTGTAAGAGATACCAATAAGGATAAAGCAAAAGATGCTCTTAAATGGGCGGCGTATACCTACGTTGTAGCTGCACTGGGTTCTTTGGCAACTCTTATATATTATATATTTATCGCATTGGGGAATAGGAGATAATCTTTATCCTCTCTAAAATATAAAGGGGTGCCTCAAAAGGTATATTTTGTGTTGTCATTGCGAGCAATAGCGAAGCAATCTTCTAATAATAAGATAGATTGCTTCGCTATTGCTCGCAATGATGGCTCTTGTAGACGCTTGGGACAATTTCTTTTTTACATTTTCTAAAAAAGACAGGCTTGTAACTTCAGGCTAAACGCATGAAAATCGATTCTTTTTTATTATCGAATGTTGTAGGGGCGTAATACATACGCCCGGTATTCTTTATTCTCGGGTGTATGCAATACGCCCCTACGGACACAAAGATTTTGTCATACATTTGTCCCGCTTATAACTTGTAACCAACTACTTGTAATTGATTAACTATGAAGTATCTTTTTTTCACTATTTTTCTTTTGATTTTTTTGGCAGGAAACTATTATGTTTTTTACAGGGCTTGGACAGTAATTCCTTTAAATACAGTAACACGCTCGTTATTAATAGGAGCAGCGATAATATTAGTAGGATCTATCTTTCTGTTATTTTTAGCAGGTGAGCATTTTCCGGTGGGTTTGACATCGGTATTTTATGCAATCGGCACTTCTTGGATTTTTATCTTTCTTTATTTTTTGATTTTCAATGTATTAACTGATATAATTCGTGCATCGCATCTTGTACCTCGAGAAACATTCAATCAATATACAAAAGATAATTGGCTGAGTTTTGGTCTGATTACAGGGTTTATTGCTTTATTGATGCTATGCGGATATTTGAAATATAGAATAAAGGAGCGTATTGATCTGCCTATCGAAATTAATAAAACAATAGGTACGGGAGATTCGCTCACTATAGTTGCTCTTAGCGATATGCACTTAGGCTATGGCATTGGCAAAAGCGAACTTCAACAATGGGTAGAACTCATCAATAAAGAAAACCCTGATGTCGTGCTCATTGCAGGTGATATTATAGACAGTAGTGTGCGACCGTTAATTGCCCAAAACATGTCAGATGATCTGAAAAACATTAAATCTAAATATGGTGTATATACAGTTTTGGGCAACCATGAGTATATAAGCGGCGCTTCGGCTGCTGCAAAATTTATAGAAGAATCGAACATTAAACTAATCAGAGATTCTGCTGTTTTAATTGACAGTATGTTTTATGTTGTAGGGCGCGATGATAAAACCAACCCGAACCGAAAGTCGTTGACAGCTTTAACAGCTTCTTTAGATAAATCGAAACCTATAATTTTGTTAGATCATCAACCCTTTAATTTGGAAGAAGCCGAGAAAAACGGAGTAGATATTCAATTCTCGGGGCATACACACCGGGGGCAAGTATGGCCTATATCGCTGATAACCGATATGATTTACGAAGATTCGTATGGTTATATAAAAAAGGGAAATACAAATATATATGTAAGTTCGGGTATGGGTATTTGGGGCGGAAAATTCCGTATAGGTACACAGTCCGAATACGTGGTAATTAAAGTAAAAACTAAATGAAAGTTTTTTTATTTCAGGCACTTATAGTGCATCTCATCGTTAATGTATATGTATTTATACGGGGATGGCAGATTTTACCTAAAGGCAAGGCTTATAGAATACCTTATGCCTCGTTATTTGGAATAGAGCTTATTTTGTATTTGGTGGGAGCTATTTTCAATGTAAAGTTACCAACAGAAATTTTGAAGCCTATTTTATTGATTGGCACTTCGTGGATGGTATTTATCGGTTATATGGCTGCTTTGCTGTTAATCTACGATTTCGTTCGGTTTCTTGGACATCGGATTAAGGCTATTGGTAAATTGAATCTGCAAAATATTGCACCAAAAAGAATATACAGTATAGTATCATTGGTTATCGTAATATCAGCAATGGGGTACGGAAGCTACCGTTTTTGGCATCCTGTGGTAACTGAAATGAATCTACCTGTTGATAAAAAAGTAAATGGTCTTAAATCGCTCCGAGTGGTTATGGTTGCCGATATTCATGCCGGATATTTAATTGATAAAGAAGTTCTAAGTATGTATGTAGATAAGATCATGGAGCAAAAACCGGATGTTATTCTATTAGTAGGCGATATTATAGATTATGATCTTCCGCCACTTGTGGATCAGAAAATGAACGAAGAATTTCGCCGTTTGAAAGCCCCTTATGGCGTGTATGTATCTACCGGAAACCATGAATACCGATTGAATGCCAAAGAAAAAATAGCCTGGCTATCTACCGAAACCGGAATGACCATGCTGAGAGATACCACCATAAAAGTGGCTGATAAATTTTATATTGCAGGCAGGGAAGACGATCATGCAGAGCATAGAAAGTCGCTGCCCGACATTATGCAACATATAGACAAGCAATTGCCTGTAATTGTGATGAATCACGAACCCAAGAATCTATACGAAGAATCTACTGAACAAGCCGATCTTGCCGTTTACGGACATACTCACAACGGTCAATTATTTCCAAATAATTTATTGATGAGCCTGATATACGAGGTAGGGCATGGGTATAAGAAAAAAGACAACACACACGTTTATATAACTTCTGGATTGGGGCTTGCAGGACCTCAATATCGTATAGGAACAATATCGGAAATAGTGGTTTTGAATCTACAGTTTAAGTAATAGAAACAAATTAATAGCCGCATTGCGGTGTAGGGGCAGGGTTCTGCTCTGCCCGCAAAACAGCAAAGTTAGTATCGGGTGGAGTAGAACTCCACCCCTACAAAATGCTCTATTAATAAATAGGACTGAAAACATGACTGATTTTCTGATCTTTAATCTCATTTAGAAAATTATTACTATTTTTACAAAAGGAGGCTAGGATACATTAAACTAATAGAATGGTCTGAAACCTCACTGATATAAATCTTAAATAAGTGAACTAAGTATGATAACAAAGAAAATCATGAAAAATGCCTTAGCATTGGGTATCTGCACAAGCTTGATGCTGGGTACAATTGCTTGTTCGGAAAAAGGGCTAAAAGAAACCGGACTCGAAAATCTGACACAATATGTAGATCCACGTATCGGAACGGGCGATCATGGACATGTATTTATGGGAGCAAACGTTCCTTTTGGATTGGTACAACTAGGACCCACACAATATAGTCAGGGATGGGATTGGTGTTCGGGATATCATGTTAGTGATTCTACGATTATTGGTTTCGGACACATGCACTTGAGCGGAACGGGTATCGGCGATTTGGGCGATATTTCGTTTATGCCAGCTGTGGGCGATGTAAAATTGACTAGAGGTACACTACCTGATGAATCTACAGGTATTTACTCTTACTTTTCTCACGAAAAAGAATCAGTAAAACCGGGCTATTATTCTGTTCACTTAGATAGATTCAATATCGATGTAGAATTAACAGCAACACAACGAGTAGGTTTCCATAAATATACATTCCCCGAATCTGCAGAACCTAAAGTTATTATCGATCTTGAGCATGGCATTGGATGGGATAAGCCTGTTGACGGTGCTTTGGTACAAGAAAATGACAGTGTTATTTCGGGCTATCGCTATTCGGAAGGATGGGCAAGAGATCAGCGAGTTTATTTTACTGCGGTTTTCTCTAAGCCAATAACTAAGTTTATTATTTCTGACACTGCAGTTGTGGCTAAAGATGCAAAAACTCCGACACGTAAACTTTATGGTCAGATATTCTTCAATGCAACTAAAGCCGGAGAAAAAGTATATGCAAAGGTAGCTCTGTCTCCTGTGAGTGTTGAGAATGCCAAAAAGAATATGCAGGCTGAACTTGCAGGATGGGATTTTGATAAAACAATTGCTGATGCCGATAAAGCTTGGAACGAAGAGCTAAACAAAATTGTAGTGAAATCGGACAGCAAAAGCGATCTTCGTAACTTCTATACAGCTATGTATCACTCTATGGTAGCTCCATCGGTATTTTCTGATGTAAATGGCGATTATAGAGGTAGCGACAGTAATAAAGTAGTTCACACCAACAATACCGAATTTACCAATTATACCACCTTCTCGCTTTGGGATACCTACCGTGCAGCTCAACCGTTGCAAACGATTATTCACCCCGAATTGGCAAAAAATGTAGCCAAGACTTTCTTACATATTTTTAAAGAACAAGGCAAATTGCCTGTATGGCATCTGATGGGTAACGAAACCGATTGTATGGTGGGTAATCCGGGTGTTATTGTAATGGGAGATTTGTTCCTTAAAGGGTATGTTGCCGATGCTGATAAAGAAGCAGCTTTTGAGGCAATGAAAACTTCTGCCATGTTAGACGAAAGAGGTCTTAACTGGTTGAAAGAATACGGATATATTCCGTATGACAAAGAAGCTTCATTTGAGTCTGTTGCCAAAGGTTTAGAATATGCTATTGCAGACTGGTGTGTGGCACAGGTTGCCAAAGAAATGGGCAAGACCGACGATTATAACTACTTCTTGAAGAGAAGCGAATCCTATAAATTTTATTTTGATAAAGCAACTCATTTTATGAGAGGTGTGTCTTCCACCGGGGTGTTCCGTTTGCCATTTGATCCCATTCACTCCAGTCATCGTGAGGATGATTACACCGAAGGTAATGCTTGGCAATATACTTGGTTGGTTCCTCAAGATGTAAATGGTTTGATTGGTTTGTTTGGAAGCGAACAAGCCTTCGCCGCCAAACTCGATTCGTTGTTTATTGTCAAAGGAGACATGGGGGCAGAAGCTTCTCCTGATATCAGTGGCTTGATCGGACAATATGCACATGGTAACGAGCCAAGCCATCATATCCTTTATCTGTATGCCTTTGCCGGAGAGCAATGGAAAACGGCTGAAAAAGTACGCGAAGTGCTCACCACTCTTTATTCCGATAAGCCTGCCGGATTGAGCGGAAACGAAGACGTGGGTCAAATGTCGTCATGGTATATCCTGTCAGCATTAGGATTCTATCCGATGGCTCCTGCCGGTGGAGACTATATTTTTGGTAGTCCTCAAATGAAGGAAGCTACTATAAAATTGGGGGGAGGTAAAACATTTACGGTAATTGCTGCCAACAACAGCAAGGATAATAAATACATCCAAAGTGCTAAACTGAATGGTAAACCTTATACTAAATCGTTTATCAATCACAAAGATATAATGGCAGGCGGAACTCTAGAGTTTGAAATGGGGGCTCTGCCTTCAAAAACATTTGGAGTTGATAAAGCCAACCGACCTGTTTCGGTGAAATAAGAAGATAGATACGAAACAAAAAAGGTATAGCTTTTCACAGGCTATACCTTTTTTATTATATTTGCACCAGTTATGCCCAAGTAAAAGCATGTGTAACATTAATTTTGTAATCTGATTACGTATCACCAAAACGATCTACTAAGTGTTGAATATAAAAAATCTCGGAACCCGTATTGCCACAGGTATTGTATTTATAGCAGTCTTAATGGGTGGCATCCTATATAGTCAATACTCATACCTCGTTGTATTTTCGCTAATTACTGTACTCGCTTTATATGAATTTTACGGTCTTATCTCCAAAACAAAAAGTGCAGAAGTAAATAAAGTCCTAAATACCATTGGTGGTCTGTTGTTATTTGTTGGAGCATTCTTCTTTTTCTCATCCCCCGAAAAACAGTTTATCACATTAGTTCCTTACGGAATTTATACATTGTCGTTGTTCATCTCCGAACTTTTCCGAAAAGGTGTTAATCCCATTCAGTCGTTGGCGTATGCCGTATTGGGACAGGTATATTTGACAATTCCATTGTCGTTGCTCAGTTATCTCGCTTTTGGTTACGACAGAGAGGGAGGTGCCTATCATTATGCTTTTTTACTAGCTCTTTTTATTTTTATATGGGTAAACGACTCATTCGCATATCTTACCGGATCGCTGTTTGGTAAGCATCGTATGTGTGAGCGTATTTCTCCAAAGAAATCGTGGGAAGGCTTTATTGGTGGAGCAACATTCACTCTTGTAGCATCAGTGATTTTTGCAAACTATTTCACTCAACTACCTCTATGGGGATGGATGGGGTATGCAATTGTCATGATTGCTTTCGGCACATTAGGCGATTTGGTAGAATCACTTTTAAAGAGAACACTCAATGTCAAAGATTCGGGAAACCTTCTTCCCGGACATGGTGGTATTCTCGATCGTATAGACAGTATCATTTTTTCGATACCTGCTCTATTCGCATATATTGAGGTGGTATCATTTCTTCTTTACAAAAAATAAATCTTACAATTATACTCCTTTTGATTTTAACTTTCAGGATCAAAAAGAAGTGGTGTCAATACAACACCGATCAAAAATATCTTTGTACTTTTGCGCACTAATCTATTTTTCACATTACATGATTATGAAAAAACTATTCATCATCTCTTTTTTATTTCTTTCATTTACGACCATATACGGTCAGGATTCAGACACTACACTACTCCGAAAATTAGTTGAAAAACAAGTACTGTCTCAAAAGGAAGCTGATGAGATAATGCAGAAGAACAAAGCTAAACCTCAGACTATAAGTGTGGCTGCTGCCCCCAGTTCCGAAACAAGTGTAATTCCTCAAAAAGTAAGGGATGCTTTTAATACCCCTTATATGAATTTCAGTGGTTACGGACTATTACTGTACAAATACAATGATGTAGCCAAAATTAAGCATGACCTAAACCCTCGAGTTGTTTTCCTTAACATGAGTGGTAAGTTAAACAACAACATTGGTTATAGTTTGATGGCTGAATTTGTAAACCCCATGATTTATGAATTTTACGGAACTTGGTCTCCATCAAGTGCTTTCAATTTAAAATTGGGACAGATGAAAGTGCCATTCACCCTAGAAAACCCTATTTCGCTAACTCAATTGGAGACTGTATACAATACAAGAACAATTTCGAGTTTAGTTGGTATGGCTGATGATGTATGGAAACTCCAAAACGGAAAAAACAATACCGGTCGTGATGCCGGATTTACCATCTCGGGATCATTATTCAAGAAAAATGACTTTAATTTATTAGAGTACAACATGGGTGTGTTTCAAGGCACAGGTATTACGACCGCCGAAAAAGACAATAATAAAGATTTTGCTGCACAAGTAATGTTGCAACCAATAAAGGGATTCCGCATCGGAGGAGGTACTTATTTTGGTGCTGCAACCTATGCCTTATCGTCGTCAGCACCTGTGGCAAGTCATGTAAGAAACCGTTGGGCATTAAGCACCGAGTACAAAAGCGACCGCCTTTATGCACGCTCTGAATGGTTACACGGAAACGACGGAGGCATCGACAAGGAAGGTCTTTACGGAACACTAGTATATTACGTTCTTCCTAAAAAAGTGAATATATTAGGTAAAGTAGATTATTTCAACAAGAATAAAGATGCTAATCAAGAAGTAATGGATTATACCCTTGGTGCCAACTATTATTTCTACAAACAATGCCGCATACAGTTGAATTACACTTATTCGGATTATTCTAAGCAATGGGGAGCAGAAAACTCTAATAGTATACAAGCGCAATTTCAAGTTGTTTTTTAAACGGCAAAGAATTTAGGGCTTCAACAATGATTAATGCTGTATTTTTGTAGGGGCTGGGCTTTGCCCTGCCCAAAGCATAAGTTAGCGGGTAGGGCAGAGCCCTACCCCTACATTTTTCAATATAAGTGATATTTTACTACTTTTGTATTCAAATACATTATTTTTTATGATAAGCAATAAGCTACGATGAAAAAATTCTGGAAATGGGTTCGTAACATTATCATTTTCTTTTTTGCATTCAGCATCCTGCAAGTGCTTGTGCTTAAATTTGTGCCCGTATATTACACTCCATACATGGTGCTGAATAACATAGGTCAGCTATTTACCGAAGGAAAAGTAGAGTGCGAACACACGTGGGTATCTCTCGATAAAATATCGGGCAACCTGCCCTTGGCTGTTGTATCGTCCGAAGATAATCTGTTTATGGATCATTCGGGTTTCGATTTTAATCAGATAGAAAAAGCCCAAGACGAAGCCGAAAAGGGAAAACGGGTGCGAGGAGCAAGTACCATCACTCAACAAACCGCCAAGAATGCTTTTTTGTGGCACGGAAAATCGTATATCAGAAAAGGGCTCGAAGCTTATTATACACTACTGATAGAGTTAATTTGGGGAAAGAAACGAATTATGGAAGTATATCTCAACTCCATAGAAATGGGCGAAAATATATATGGAGCGGAAGCTGTTGCCCAAAAACACTTCAATAAATCGGCAAGTAAACTCACCGCAGGCGAATGTGCATTGATAGCCGCCACATTACCTAACCCTAAAAGATTCAATTCGGCAAAACCGTCTAACTATATATTGAAACGAAAAGCCAAAATACTCAACTTGATGGGAAAGGTAGCTCCTGTGAAATTCGACTAAAGCCAGCCGGAACTTTCTTTTCTTTCGGCGATCTCTTTATTTGTTAAAAATTAAGATTCATTGTAATAGCTTAAATCTCAATGCTAGAGCAATTGTCGGAAAATCTTAATATCTTTGTCTCCGGATTATAATGTTATTATAAAAAATTTACTATTCTTGTTTTTATATCAGTACAAAATTATGAATATAGCGAAATACGTCTCTGCACTTCTTGTTATGTTGTCTTGTTACAACGTGTACGGACAATCTGATCCGATATTGATGAAAATCAATGGCGAACCCATTCCGAAATCGGACTTCGAATACGCTTATCAAAAGGCTAATAATACAACTTCATCTCAAAAGCAATCGGTTGACCAGTTTCTTCAATCTTTTATAGACCTCAAATTAAAGGTGGCGGAAGCTAAATCATTACAGTTGGATAAAGACCAATTTTTTATATCAGAATATTCTAAATATTTGGAACAAACTCAACAGCCATATGTAACAGATAGCATTTCGCCCGAAACTGTAGCAGAAAAGGTATATGCCAGATTAGCCAAAAATATAGAGGTCAGCCAAATTTTTATTGCTTTTCCAACTAGTCAGGTTCTGCCTAAAGATACATTGGAAGCATATAAAAAGATTATATCTATAAGAGAGTCAGCTATAAAGGGAGATGAGAAGAAATTTGAAGAATTGGTACTCAAATTTTCGAACGATAGTGTAAGCCGAAAATCCAGCGTACCGGGATACCTGGGTTGGAAAACCGCTTTAATGCTCGATTCGAAGATCGAAGATGTCATGTACACACTACCGCAAGATTCTACATCGCAGCCCATAAGAACCAACAAAGGATATTACCTTATTAAGGTCTTCTACAAACGTCCTGATTTGGGACAACTCAATCTATCGCATATTTTTTTCCCTTATCCATACGCAGATTCTAATGCTGCACAAAAAGACAGTGTTCGTGATCAGGCACAAAAAATATACGAAAAACTTATTGGCGGAGCCGATTTTGCAAAAACAGCAGCACAATATTCGATGGATAACCAAAGTGCACCCAAAGGGGGAGCCTTAGGATGGTTTGGGATAGGCAATCCGCTACCGTATGCGTTTGAAGAACCTCTATATACCCTCAAAAAAGGAGGAATTTCGCGTCCATTAGAAATGGATTATGGCTTTCATATCTTTAATGTGGTTGATCGAAAAGGTCTGATGCCTTGGGTTGTGATGAAAGGCGAACTTATAAAAGCCATTACCGGAGATGATAGAAATGAAGAAATCAAAAATCTCGAACGAGAACGCTTGTGCAAAGACTACCCTTACCATTTAAGTGCATCTACATACGATCAGTTAGAATCAATTGCCCGTACATGTCACATCGCAGACTCTGTTTACTTCAAAAAAATTGCCCCTTTAGATGAGCAAGTATTGTTATCTGTTGGTAATAAAGAATATAAAGTCGTAGATTTTGTTCAGTACTTAGCTGAAAACCCAAATACTAACTTTACTTTATCAACCGATATTTTATTGCATAAAGTATATGATTTCATCTTACTGAAACAGCAAGAAGCTCAAACAGCAAATCTTGCCGTAAAACATCCCGAATTTAGACACCTGACTAACGAATATTATGATGGTATTCTGTTGTTTGATGTTATGGATCGTGAAGTATGGACTAAGGCTCAAAATAATACACAAGCCTTAGATAAATTATTTAATGAAAACCCTACGAAATTTAGATGGGAATCGCCTAAATACAAGGGTTATGTTATACATGCCACAGACAAGGCTGCATTAAATAAAGTAAAAAGTATAGTAAAACAATCGGGCACCCAAGCCGATTTGGGGTCGATAGTATCGAAACAACTTAATACCGACTCTATTAAAAGTGTTTATGTAGAAAAAGGTCTTTGGGCAAAAGGTGAAAACGGTTTTGTGGACAGGACAATTTTTAAAGTCAAAAATAACAAAGAAATTATAGGATATCCCGAATTTGTATTAGAAGGAAAACTTATCAACAATCCCGAAACATTAGAGGATGTAAAAGGGCAGGTAGTTGCAGAATATCAAACTATCTTAGAAAAAGAGTGGTTGAAATCTCTTCACGAAAAATACAAAGTAGAAATAAACGAAGATATTCTGAAAAGCGTGAAATAGATGATTATACAAAAAAAACATATCCTGCTATCTATATTGGTAACATCGCTCGTGCTTTCGGTATTTGCAGCCTGTTCTTCTAAACAAGAATCGAATACAGATAAAACCAATAATCCAATTGTATCGGTTAATCAAAAGACACTGTATCAAGCCGACGTAGAATCTGCCATTCCCGAAGGACTGAACCCTGCGGATAGTCTTGTGGCAGCAGAAGCCTACATCAAACTGTGGATTAATGATGAATTGATTTACGAAAAGGCAAAGCAAAATGTAGCAGATCAGAACAAAATAAACGAATTGGTTGAAAATTATCGCCAATCGCTTACCGTATTTACTTATTTGGAACAGCTCTTAAAAGAAGAATTGGCAAAAAAGATATCCGAAAAAGAACTTAAAGAGTACTACGACCAGCATCCCGAAAGCTTTGCACTGGAATCGAGCCTTGTTAAAGGATTATTTCTGAAAATACCCCGATCATCAACCGAAATCAACAATTTCAGGCTGTGGTACCAATCACCCACCGAAGCCGCCAAAGAAAAAATAGAGAAAGCGTCGATTCAAAATGCTCTTATCTATGATTATTTTTACGACCGTTGGGTTGCCATTGACGATATCGCCACCAATATACCTGCATCTATAAGTAATGTAGATGAATTTGTGAAATCGAATAAAAATTTTGAGACACAAGATTCGTCATACGTGTACCTGCTACATATACAGGAGTATGCTTTATCGGGTACTACTGCACCTTATGAGTTTGCAAAACCCCAAATAACCGATATTCTGATTAATAAACATCGGGAGTCTTTCTTAAAACAAGTAGAAACCGATCTCTACAAAAAAGCTTCGGACAATAATGAGATTAAATATTATCAAAAAAAGGATGAAAAACCAAAGAATTAATAGGCAGGCAAAGGCTTATAACTTCTTTTAATATATTCAAAATATAACTTCAACCTATTATTGCTATATTTACGCCTCTTTTAATAACATACAGGATGACCGTTTTAAAGAAAACAGTACTTTTTTTTAGCTTACTTAGCATCGTTTCGTTTAATTTGAAAGCACAGGACAATGTTATTGACCAAGTGGTTTGGGTAATTGGAGACGAAGCTCTTCTTAAATCTGATATAGAGGGAGTAAAACTACAAAGACAACTCGAAAAAGAGCATTTCGATGGTGATCCGTATTGCATAATTCCCGAACAGTTAGCCGTGCAAAAATTATTTTTGCATCAAGCCAAAATCGATAGTATAGATGTTTCTGCGGCTACCATATCGCGAACTGTAGAGAGACGTATAAACAATGCCATCTCGTCGTTGGGATCGCAAGAAAAACTGGAAGAATATCTAGGGAAAACCATGAATCAACTTCGAGATGAATGGAGAGAACAAGTTCGTGATAAAGAAATTGTTGATGAAGTTCAGAAAAAGATTGTAGGTAATATAAAGTTGACTCCTTCTGAAATCAGAAACTATTATACCAAACTTCCGCAAGACAGTTTACCCTTTATTAATACAACAGTAGAGGTAGAAGTTATTACGATGCTGCCCACCATACCCATTGTGGAAATAGATGCTGTAAAAAATAAGTTGAGAGAATTTACCGATCGTATCAATAAAAAAGAATCAACCTTTTCGACATTGGCATTGCTATACTCCGAAGATGTTGAATCAGCTAAAAGAGGTGGTGAACTTGGTTTTATGCCTCGAACGCAACTTGTACCCGAATATGCCAACGCTGCGTTCGTGCTGAATGATCCGAATAAAGTATCAAATATTGTAGAGTCTGAATACGGTTACCATATTATACAACTTATAGAGAGAAGAGGCGATCGTGTAAATACACGCCACATATTGCTTAAACCCAAAGTTCCGGCAGAAGAGTTAAAGAAAACTACGGTTCGTATGGACTCTTTATTGATGGATTTAAAGGCGAATAAATTTTCGTTCGAAGATGCAGCTACCCATATTTCGGCTGATAAAGACTCTCGTAACAACAAAGGGCTTATGTTGAATAAAAACGACTATAGCAACTATTCGGGAACCGCCCACTTCGAGATGAAAGATCTGCCTCAAGAAGTAGCTAGAGTTGTAGACAAAATGGCTGTTGGCGATATGTCTAAACCTTTCACCATGATCAACAGCAACGGAAAACAGGTGGTGGCAATTGTCAAATTAAAAGAAAGGATAAATGCCCATAAGGCGAATCTTTCGGATGACTATCAGATAATGAAGTCGATTGTTGAAGGCAGGAAAAGAGAAGATGTCTTGACAAAATGGGTACAAGATAAAATAAAGAAGACCTATGTGAAAATCAACGATGATTGGAAAAACTGCGACTTCCAATACGAGGGATGGATTAAATAAAACCGTAGGCATTTATTGAAGCTTGGGTAATTTGCCAGGCTCTCTTGTAACTCGCAACCAATTACTTGTAACTATTTAAATACATCTTTGCTAAAAAAGTATCGCCTTTCACAGCAATTACGAAAAAGATGAGTAACGATATAAAGAATTCTCCAAGAAACAGGCGCAAAATGCACATAGCAGCTATTTTGTGCCTGCTTGTTGTATATATGTCAGCACAAGCTTGGGTGCAACAAAAGAAAACCCAACACCCTATTGGGTCTCAAACTAGCGAAAAATCTAGTAATAAGAAGATTATCCAATTGATCAAGGCTAAAACGATGGATAAACGTATAGGCTTTG
This sequence comes from Dysgonomonas sp., assembly GCA_031546965.1. Lineage (GTDB taxonomy): Bacteria > Bacteroidota > Bacteroidia > Bacteroidales > Dysgonomonadaceae > Dysgonomonas_A. Next base: position 4,459 of record JAVBJR010000201.1, on the reverse strand, counting down.
ATCCTCAAATACTTATCGACAGTGTAGTCTTATATCATGATGGTGCATTTATGTATTGCGACAGTGCATATGTAAATGAAGCAACCAACGAATTTGAAGCATTCGGGACAGTACGGGTAGAACAAGGTGATACGCTTTTTCTTTATGGCAGCTACCTCCATTATGAGGGAAATAGTCAACTGCTGAGAATCAGAAAAAATGTACGTCTTGTAAACCGCGATGTAACCTTATTTACTGATAGCCTCGATTACGACAGGCTTAGCAATATAGGCTACTACTTTGATGGAGGTATGCTTGTAGATTCTCTTAACGAATTGACATCGTATTGGGGGCAGTATGAACCATCTAAACGATTGGCATTATTCAGAGATAGTGTGAAGCTTACCAACCCTAAGTTTGTAATGTTTACCGACACTCTTTTATATAATACCAATAACAAAGTTGCCACCATAATGGGACCTACACGAATAGAATCGGACAGTGCTATTATATATTCGACCAAGGGATGGTATAACACCAATACAGAGCAATCGCTACTACTGGATCAATCGAGAATCATTAACAAAGAAGGAAACAGAACGCTTATCGGAGATTCGATATTCTATCACAAGAAAGAAGGGTATGGAGAGATATTCGGCAATATGTTTTTACAAGACACAACCAAAAAGATCATATTAACAGGCAATTATGGTTTCTATAACGAGCTCACCAACTATGCTATGGCAACCGATTCGGCTCGGGCAATCGAATATTCTCAACCCGATACCATATACCTGCATGCCGATACGCTGAAACTTATAACTGACTCTATATACAGGGAGATAAAAGGGTATTACAACGTTCGCTTTTTCAGATCCGATTTGCAGGGAGTATGCGACTCGCTACTGTTCAGAACAAAAGATTCTATTTTGTATATGTATAAAAATCCGGTTCTATGGAACGAGGCAAACCAAATATCGGGAGATTCGATCAGTATATTTTTTAACGATAGCACTGTCGACATGGCACATATCAGACCCCATGCTTTTTCTATTGAACAAAAAGACTCATTGCTACATTTTAATCAACTCAAGGGGCGAAGCCTGAAAGCTTTCTTCGAGGGTAAACAGATCAAGCATATTTTGGTTGAAGGCAATGCTGAATCGATATTCTATCCCGAAGAGAAAGACCACTCTATTATGGGTCTCAACCAAACCGAAAGCAGTTACTTAACCATAGATTTCAGAAATAAAAAAATTGAGAAATTGAAACTCTGGCCCAAAGTCACCGGAAAGCTAATTCCCTTAGCTGACCTAAAGCCCGATCAAGGAAAACTGCGTGATTTTGAGTGGCTCGATTATATGCGTCCTCTCAACAAAGATGATATTTTTAGGATGGTGAAGAAAAAAGGCGGTGATACTCCCGGCAGACGAAGGTCTAACAAACCGGCAAATCAACCCAATAAGGAATCTCAACCCCTGCTTAAGGTACAATCACCACCCAATGACTAAAACTATGAATGATATTATACATTTGCTTCCCGACTCTATAGCCAATCAAATAGCTGCCGGTGAAGTTGTACAACGCCCGGCATCTATAGTCAAAGAGCTTCTCGAAAATTCTATCGATGCAGGAGCCACTAGCATCCAACTCATCATAAAAGATGCAGGACGAACTCTCATACAGGTAATTGACGACGGAAAAGGGATGTCTAACACCGATGCCCGATTGGCTTTTGAGAGGCATGCTACTTCAAAAATACGTACTGCCGAAGATCTGTTCAATCTCTGTACGATGGGGTTCCGTGGCGAAGCATTGCCCTCTATTGCCGCAGTAGCGCATGTGGAGCTAAAAACCAAACGCAAAGAAGATCAGGTAGGAACTCATTTGATTATTGCAGGTTCTGCTGTCGAAAAACAGCAAGAAACGGCTTGCGCCGATGGTAGTAATTTTGCCATTAAGAATATATTCTTTAATGTTCCGGCACGCCGTAAGTTCTTGAAATCGAACGAAACCGAACGCAAAAATATAATTACCGAACTCGAAAGGGTAGCGATGGTAAATCCCGAAATTGAATTTGCATTTATCGAAAATGATATAGAAGTTATCAAATATCCGACTTCGAATCTCAAACAGCGCATCATTAATGTGATTGGCAAAAGCTTCAATCAGCAATTGATCTCCATAGAAATAGAAACTTCCATTGCCAAAATACATGGTTTTGTGGGAAAGCCGGAATCGGCTCGAAAAGCCCGCTCTCAACAATACTTCTTTGTAAATGGGAGGTATATGCGTCATCCGTATTTTGCCAAAGCCATCACTTCGGCATTTGCCCCACTCATTCCCGTGGGAGAAAACCCTCACTTCTTCATTTATATAGAAGTTAGCCCCGATACTATCGACGTAAATATACATCCGACTAAAACGGAAATTAAGTTCGAAAACGAACAACCAATTTGGCAAATACTGGCTGCAACGGTAAGGGAAGCACTCGGTAAATTTAATGAAGTGCCTACTATCGATTTCGATACATTAGATGCCATCGATATACCTATTCATGATCCAAATACAAATGCAGCCCGTCCACAGGTGAATGTAAACCCTGCATATAATCCGTTTAAATCGTCTTCGGGAAGTGCAAGTTCAGGTAGTGGCAGTAGTTATCAACGCCCCAATTTCGATTGGGAAAGTTTGTATAAGGGCTTTGAGACAGACACAAATACCGAGAGTGCAAAAACCGGCGAAACCTTCGAAGCAAGAGCGTTGGATTCTGATCTGTTTGAAGACAATTCGGTATCCTTACATTATCAATATAAGAATAAATACATCCTGACGTCTGTAAAATCGGGATTGATGATAATAGATCAGCGAAGGGCGCATGTGCGCATATTGTTCGATCAGTTTCTCCAAAATATAAAGCTGAAAAGGGGAATTTCTCAACGGACATTATTCCCCGAAATAGTAGAATTTTCGTCTTCCGAAGCTGCCATGATTCCCTATCTGTTAGACGATATCGAAGCTGTAGGTTTCGACCTAAGCAATTTAGGGAATAACTCGTACGCTATTAATGGTGTACCATCGGAAATTGACAAGATAAATTCTGTAGAGCTTATCCACAACATGGTTTCTAAAAGTATAGAAACAGGTAGTGATGTAAAAGACGAAATTCAAGAGTCGTTGGCTTTGTCTCTAGCTTATGCTGCTGCAATCGCTTACGGACATAAATTAACAAATGACGAGGCTAACGATATTGTAAATCGTTTGCTCGCATCTGCATCACACAAATATACCCCTGATGGGAAGCTAATTATTTCGGTATTTGATGATAATGAAATAGATAAACGGTTTAAATAGCCCTTAATATTTAATTATTTTAGCTACCACTACCCAGAGATTAACACACAATCTATTTCTAAACAAGCTTCTTTTAACGCATAAAATGTAAATATATATTTATTTTAGTTATATTTGCAGTATCAAACATAACTAGTTGAACTATGAAAAAAACATTTTTCTTTATTGCATTAAGTTGCTTTATGCTTTTAAGCTATTCTTGCAGTAGCGATGATCTAACAGAGACTCAAGTAGATGAATTCCATGAAGTGACTTTCAATATCAGCAATTTCACCTCAGAGGTTTCAGATATGGCTACTAGATCTAGTTTAGTAGAGGGTAAAGTTAAATACCTTCGGTATGTGGTATTAACGAAAGAAAGCCCTGATAATCTTATTGAAGAAAAGACATTAGAAGGCGATGCTGCCACCTCACCTCTGAAACTTAAATTGAGAAAAGGTAATTACTCAATCGGCTTTTTTGCTTCAGAAAAACCAATTACTGCTACAAAAATTGAAGCTACCCCAGGAAGTTTGGCTCCAAAAACATATATAGATGCAATTGCTTTTGATAGCTCAACCAATCCAAATCAATATCAAGGATCAGTTGATATTCAAGTAGCTGATGCAGATGTCCAAAAAAATATTGAATTAAAAAGATCTATCGGTAAAATAACATTGGCAATATCGGATCTTGATAAAGCCCCTAGTAGTGTACTTACAATAGTACCTATACTTGTGTTGGCAGATAATAACTCTAGCTCTAGTTTTGCCGGATATTATGCACCTAGATATACTGCAACACATAGCGGAGCTTCTATCTTTTTGGGAGAGGGACCATCGCCCCTATCTAATAATTATGTCTGCATAAATAGAAGCAGATTTACAACAATTAGCGAGACTCTTCCTTTTGATTTCTACTTGCCTCAGACTACAAATATTGACCAATATTATAATGCCGTTGCACCTTTTGGTAATAAGAGGTATGACTTGTATCTGCAAGGGATTAAAACCAATAAGGCAGAATATCAAAACATCAATCTTCTCGAAAATCCTGAACTAATTACTGATCCAGCTTTTAAGGATGACCCCAACGCCATAAATCCGAATGTCGTTTTTATGACTTGTATCAAAAGAGGTCTTGTTGT
>JAVBJR010000398.1:0-5438 GCA_031546965.1 Dysgonomonas sp. | reverse complement strand
ATGATGCTGGATCCACGTCTCCGCTGACAAGTCATGGCTTGTACTCTGCAAATGGGCATCAATAAGTTGAAGATGATAAATGAAACTTGGGAGCCCAATTTTGTTTCCCCAGCCCAAAAGTAATCTCTGTAGCACAAAAGACAGCCAATTATGAAAAGAAGTCATACGTGAGCAAGCAAGTGCTGATCATGGAGGATATACAAGTGCAAGTATTTGTAAACTGTAAGGTACTGAAGCTTGAAGGGATAATACCAGATGGATTTGTGGTGGCAAACAGAAAACATACAAGACCTGGTTCTGCATTTATCTACTCAGCAAGTGTGTGAAGGTGGTGGCCCCAAGTTGAGAAATTATCCTGATGTTGTACATGAAAAGCTTTTTTGGATGTTGATGGCCATTGGACACGTTAATTGTTCTTTAGTCATGCTTGACAGTTCAAAGTGCCAATGTTGTATGTAACTGGATAAAGTGTTGCAGCATTATAATATAATTAGATTAAATGTTTCAGCTGAAACTAGTTATATTGACAAATGAATTACATTACACACATGCACAGCAGGAGGATTTATGACAATAAAAAAAACAATCACTGTCAAGAACAATACAGGTCTGTCCAATAATGGTTTAATGCATTGGCAACATGCAATCTCCTCAATAAGTATGATCAATTCCTGAATGCCAACTGTGAATTTTTGTAAAGAACCCTTGTACATGGAACTTCCTTTTATATTGCTTTAATTAACTAGCCCAAACATACTTATGGTATGTATGTTTAATTCCTGCAAATAAAAAATGTTTCTACGTTTCATCTGAACGCTCTAGTACCCGGAAGTCCATGAAGTCAAAAAATGTGTTGGATGAATAATTCCACAAGTTGCTTCATACTAATGGTTTTATTACAAACCATTAAATTTCCCATCTAAGTAAAGCGGTTAAAAACAACTTTATATGGAGTCATGACCGAATGATACAGATAATTTTACGATTAAGTCTGCGGTGAGGGAACCCCAAGGACGAGTTGATAGTTCTAGTGGTTGAAGGAGGCCAGTCTTTTTGTGAGCAGGCAAGTGTCTTAGGAAGTTACATAATTGTAGACAAACTTATCTATTCCTGGCCACCAAAATTCCTGTTTAACTAATTCTAGAGTTCTTGTGACACCACCATGGCCAGCGACATGTGAATCTTGCCATTCATGTAAGATCTCCAAGCGTTTTTCACGAGTCAGGATTCGTTCCCGGTAAGGGTTAGGTTTAGGAGCAATATTGAGACATAATTGCTTTTTGGATACAACGACCATTTGGGAAACAGAAAAGTGTTTACGTTCCAACACCGGGGCCAAAGGGATTTCTATGTTACCGCGTATAAGTTGTAGTCAGCATAACTGCTTCAAAATGAACAGAAAGTTGAAATCATGATTGCACAGATTTACATGTGAGCTTGGGATTAGTTAGTATATTCACTAGTCTACTCAGTTCATTAGAAATAAAATGCTGAAGTAGGCCAAAGTAGGCCGTCAGGCCTCTGATTTCGTAATTTTATCAAGCACAAATTGAACGTTCTTTTGGAAATAGCGCAGCAAACAAATTTAATAAAAACTTTCTGAGACCGCCAACGTGTGTATTGACTGACACATTTTCAGCTACTGTAAAAAGTTTCAAGGAAGGTGGCGAGGTTACAAAACCATTTCTGTTCACCTTTAAGGTATCAGATTGGTTGTTTTGCTTACTATGTTGGAATTTAATTTAGGAAAAGTTAATAGGATTTTGGAAATAATACTTATAACTTTTCCTAATAGGTCATGTCCTTAGAAGTTCCTATAACATCTTATAGGATATGCCTTATAAGATCCTATAACATCTTTTAGAATTTCCCTTATAAGATCGTATAAGATTTTATAGAACTTGCCTCATAAGAAATAGGATCCTAATTCTTGTAAGGTAAATCATAAGTTTCTTAAATTACTTTTTTTATAATTGTAATTTGACTCCACCATTTTATTAGTGGTTAAAGGAGAACTGAACAGGTTTTGTCACCCCCCTTGAAACTTTGTCCAGTAGCTGAAAACATGTCAGAAAACACGTTGCAAGTGTCAGAAAATTTTTCTGAAATTTATTCGCAATGCGATTTGCGATTTCCGCCAGCGAAAAATTACGTCATCGGAGGCAAAACGTTCGATTTTGCCGAATTTAGCATTGAGAAGTCGCTAAACTATGCTCCTTTCTGCTTACGTCATAGCTAAGATTTCTTAACATATCTAAGCCAATATTCGTCGTATTACAAAACGGGAAGTGGCAAACCGTTTCTTTTTACTTTATCTTCATGTTTATTGAAGGAAATTGGTATGTCAAAAACCTGTTCAGTTCTCCTTTAAGCAAAGTCAAAAAATTAAAAGGTTAAAAATTTTGTAACGTCCAACTGTGCTCCAACTGTGCGCTGCAACTTTTTGCCTGTTCGCTTAAACAGGTGGAAAATGCAATTGGGAAATTAGATTACTAATATAAAGTTGGGAAGGGAAGAAATTATGGAAGGGAACAAATTTGGAACTGAAATAAAATTGGAAAGGAAGTAAATTTGGAACCAAAAAAATTTGTAAACTGAATAGACGTGCAAACCAATTACATTTTGAAAAGGAAAAAATTGCGATCTACAGTCGAACATCAATAACTCGAGCTTCGATTTCTCGAATTTTTGATATGACGAACAAAAAAGTATTCACCGTTTTTCTTCGGTTTGGTTAGCGTTTGTTGTAAGTGAATCCTTATTTTCGCATAAAATATTTAAAACTCGTATGTTAGGAAGTTTGCTTTATCGTTTAACGTCACACTGTCACAACACCCTAGTGAAAGTGTGTGAACTAAAGTTTCTCACTCCCCATAATAGATGGCACAATAAATGAGGTCGCCAATATAGATGGCAGCACCAAACATAGGGTCGCAACAATGATGCATTCTTCCTTGGTATTTGTCTGTAAAAAGGCCTGTTTTCTAAACAAATGTCCACATGTAATTTGGATACATAAATCACACAAGCAAGCTATTTCATGGCATATAATTTTGAAATAAATTTTGAAATAAAATTGTGAAATAATTTTGAAATAAAACTGTGAAATAAAATAGAAAAATTAATTTGGTAATAAATGTGGAATTATTAGGGGAATACATTTGGAAAATGGAGAAATGAATTGGGAAAATGGGGAAAAAAATAAGGAAATAGAGAAATAAATTTGGAAATAGGCAAATAAATTTGGAAATAGGCAAATAAATTTGGAAATTTGGGAATAAATATGGAAGTAGGGAAATAAATTTGGATAATGGGGAATACATTTGGAAAATGGGGAATAAATTTGGAAGTAGGAAAATAAATTTGGAAATAGGGAAATAAATTTGGAAAATAGATAAATAAATTAGGAAATAGGGGAATAAATTTGGGAATAGAGAAATAAATTCGGAATTAGAGAAATAAATTTTGGAAATACGGAAATACAACAAACTTTTCACAGAAAACTCATGTGCCCCAAAACAACAGTGAACTACAAACAGGCCTCAACTTTAGATCTAAAAGTGGTCTACGCAATCAGGAAGTGTCACAGTTAATAGTAATATTTAGATAGGAAATGGTCTATGCAATCAGGAAGTGTCCCAATTAACAGTGGCCTACATGTCCCTTATGGTCCAAATACTGTTTTCTCCACTATTAGTCCGTTTCAATAACTCCACGTCTTCACCTATATTGAAAATTTATAAAGTATAGTGCAGCTGTTGAATATAGGTTGTTAGTGTGCGGAATTGTTGAGTCTGTTCATCACTTGAGTTCTTGAAGGATTGTATTTTGTTCCAGTTTCCCTTCAGCTGAAGGATTCAGTAGCCCTATAGCACTGTGCAAGCCCTCTTCCAGTTTGTAAATTATTCAGTTACATCTATTTGGCGCCAAGACGTGGGGTCCTGCAAGTGCATACATTTTGGACAATTTGAAATCCACATCTTAAAGTCCCTACCAAAACGGAAGCTACAAGGGAACTGCAAAAGAGGCAACATGATCAGCGAGCTTCAAAAAGAAACACCAACATGCATCCTGGTGAGATGTCTACATCCGGATCTGGAGCAGCCCCTATTTAATACCATGACCATGGAGCAATTGGAGATAATAATCAACAGTGTAAGGCAAGTCACCACACAGTCACCACCAATTTTCGGTGAGAGAGATTTCACCAAGTGCACAGCCAGATTTGATAGATCGACCGGAACTGATACAGAAAGTGCATTGGGGCGAGTGATGGGAATGCTGTTACGGGACTTATTATACTTTTGACGCTAGGAGCTGCAACTTGGTGGCAAGGCCAAAAGTCCAATGTTCACAACTGGAACATGGCAGAAAAGTTTTTACGTTCACCTTGTAGACCAAATATGCCTCCACACAAGATTTATGGAGAAATTTGGGCACTTCAACAAGATGGTAGCACACCAACCGAAATCTTCATTTCAAGCATTAAAACATTATTTGCAAGACTACCTACCAATACCACAGCAAGCGTTTCATAAGTTGGACATGCTGTATGGTGGGCTCAATCGCCATATTTGTGAACGATTGTCCAGGGATTAATTCACAACATACGAGGAGCTCATACGAAAAGCAAGGACCATTGAGGCAATGCTGATGGAGGTGCCAGTCACTGTGCCATCTGCAAAAACAGTTCTGGACAAAACCAATGTTTGGAGAAAAGGCAAGTTCTGGTAGACGCACTGAAGAGAGCAAATAACCTGATGACAGACGACCACACTGATCCTATTGCCGAAGACTCGGGCATGACATTTCGGAGTGCAGGACCAAGGAAGTCGCACAACAGAATCCGCGAAACAGTATTGGATCATCAGCGACCCCTTATGCTGCCGCTTCGCCACCATCAACTAAGCCACCAACCACAAGTAATTCCACCAGTGGAGTAGCTGGAGTAAAGTCTGATTCTTCCGAGGAATTTGATGAACATGTATACCTCATTGGTACAGCGCATAGAAGATGTGGAGAATGTCTTGAAGCAGACATCCAAATTGATAATAATACCATAAAGTTCATTGAGGATTCTGGTGCATCAGTGAATTTTATGGATGAGATGACCTTTAAGGAAGCAAGAGGCCAGTGGGTGTTACAGAAGATCTTTCTGAAATTCGATGTCATAGCTGTATTCAGCTTTCAATTTTTGCAATAAAATGGCAGCGAAAAGATGCAAGGGGAGGTCCATAAAGAGAGTTGAGAAATCAGCCATTAATTCTAATTAGTTAGACATGGCCTGCCTTAATTCTTTTCCATGTAACAGGAAGTGACATTGATAAATTTGTCAACTAGGACAAATGCAGGATGACAGCTTTTGTAAAATATAAAGCTAATAATGATGTAAAAGCAGCAGTCCAACCCATTGCAGACAGAGAATCGAAAGTCATGAC
>JAVBJR010000424.1:0-3882 GCA_031546965.1 Dysgonomonas sp. | reverse complement strand
CGCCGTAGATTGCAAGCAGTTGCCCTGAAATCCTAATGCAAACCAGCAGTGTGCTGCCATTGCAGCCCAATGCTAGCTTACATAAAGAACAAGCAATATGTCCGCCAATTGACAAGTTGCCCGTCCTTTAACTAGCGCAATCCTACCTTTGCGGCCACGTTGGGCGTGGGTAACTGAACATTGAAGTAGATGTGCTCCATCTTCCAAGTGAAGAAAAAAGTCGTTTGATGCGAATTTTCAGTTGCCGTTTTGAAATCACAAAGTGTAACCTTTCACAAATTCCATTATATTCGTGCCTTTTGTAGATCCTGAATGCAAAATGGAAACAATTTGACGATTTAAAATGCATTTAATATATGGATTTAGCACCGATATATAAGCCACATGCACATGCCACCAAAAAATGGCCTGAAGGATACATCAGCAAAGATGAGATGAACTTACATCCTTCTTCCTGTAGATAATGCTCAATGCAACGAATTCAAGGTGTACACCAAGGTGTTCCCAGTTGATAAAAGCCCAGAAGATCCTGGTCAGATTGTTCAGTCAATCCAGGTATGTAGGCTCCGACGATCTTGGCACGAAGACACAGCACAAAGGCACACTGTACTCCATGTGATGAAGACGATGCGCTGACACGCCATCAGGGGAAGACAGCCAGCAGTTGCCCTGAAACCCTAATGCAAGCCAGCAGTGTGTCGCTCATGCAACCCACTGCTAACTTGCATGAAGAACAAGCAGCATGTCTACCAATTGACAAGTTGCCTGTCCTTTAACTAGCGCGATCCTACCTTTGCGGCCACGTTGGGCGTGGGTCACTGTTTAATGAAGCAAACGGTGTGTCAACTTCCAGTTCAAGAAAAAGTCACATGATTCCAATCAGAAGTTCCATTTTTGAAATCACCAAGCGCAGCCTTTCATATAGATGCCACTGCATTTGTGAACGTCGTTCTTGTGATGCTTGTTGATCCTGAATACAAAAAGGAAACAATGCATTTAATTCGTAGATTTTGCGCTGATAACAGAACCTTGTGCAGATGCCATCAGACAAAAATATTAACTTGAAGGATACATCAGCAAATTTGTGGTGATCCTGCATCCCTCCTCCTGCAGCTAAGCTCAATGTCCCCTGTCGATAAATCCCAGAAGATCCTGGTCAGAATGTGCAGACAATCCAGGTACATCGGCTCCGACGATCCCGGCACGAAGACACACTGTACTCCATGCGCCGAAGACCATCCGCAGACACGCCATCAGCAGCAGATTGCCAGAAGTAGATCTATAACCCTGATGCAAGCCAGCAGTGTGTCGCTCATGCAACCCACTGCTAACTTGCAAGAACCAGCAGAATGTCCAACAATTCACAAACTGCCCGTCCTTTAACTAGCGCAATCCTACCTTTGCGGCCACGTTGGGCGTGGGTCACCGTTGTATGATTGTAGTGTTCCCATAATCCAGTTGAAGTAAAAGCAATGCGATGCACTTTTCTAATTTGTAGTTCCCGAAATCACAAAGTGTAGCCTTCCATTAAGACGCCACTTCCTTTTTGGATGCAGTTTGTAGATCCTGTACACGAAAATGAAACAATAGAATATTATTGAAAGTGCATTTAATTTAAGGATTAACACTAATTAATCTGAACATCCAGCAGATGTCAGCACAAAAACATAACATGAAGGATACGTCCGGTTGGTTCAGATGAACCTGCATCCTTCTTGTAGATAGCTGAATGCAAGGAATTCAAGGTGTACACTAAAATGTTACCGGTTAAAGGCCCAGATTATCCTGGTCAGAATGTGCAGAAGATCCAGGTACATTGGCTCCGACGATCCCGGCACGAAGACAATACACATCCCGAAGACACAGCACAAAGGCATACTGTACTCCATGCGCTGAAGACCGTCCGCAGACACGCCATCAGCCGCAGATTTCCAGAAGTAGCTCTAAAACCCTAATGAAAGCCAGCAGTGTGTTGCCCAGCAGCCCAATGCTAGCTTACATGAAGGACCGCCAGCATGTCAGACATTTGACAAGCTGCCTTTCCTTTAAACTGCGCAATCCTACCTTGGCGGCCACGTTGGGCGTGGGTCACTGTTTAATGAAGTAAACGGTGTTCCATCTTCCAGTTGAAGAACAAAGTCATGCGATACCAATCGTTAGTTGCAGTTCAGAAATCACGAAGTGCAGAATTCCATAGACGCTGCACACATCGCGAGTTTCTTTCCAGTGCCAATTGAAGATCCTGAATGCAATAAGAAAACAATGGGATATAATTGAAAATGCACTTAGTTCATGGATTGTACATGCAGATGCCACTAGACAACAAAAAACTTGAAGGATACATCAGGTGAGTTGAGATGATCCTGCAACCATCTCCACGTAGATATAGCGATATGTTCCTGGCCAGAATATACCGGCCGCAATGCAGACGATCCCCGTACGAAGACAAATGCATATCACAAAGGCACACTGTACTCCTTGTGATGAAGACGATGCGCCGACACGCCAACAGTTGAAGACAGCCAGCAGTTGCCCTGGAACCCTAATGTAAGCCAGCAGTGCGTCGCTCATGCAACCCAATGCTAGCTTGCATGAAGGATAAGCATCATGTCCGCCAATTGACAAGATGCCCGTCCTTTAAGTTGCGCAAATCCTACCTTTACGGCCACGTTGGGCGTGGGTCACCGTAGAATGATTGTAGTGTTCCCATTATCCAGTTGAAGTAAAAGCCATGCGATGCTTATAATTTGCAGCTCCTAAATCACGAAGGGTAGCCTTCCATATATGTCAATTTTTTTCTGGATACTGTACGTTTGTAGAGCCTGTACACAAAATGAGAATTATGGAATGTTGGTGAAAGCTTAATAAATTTAAGGATTTAACACCAATAAATCTGAGCAACCAGCAGATGCAACCAGAAAAATTGACTTGAAGGATACGTCAGAATTGTTGAGATATGAACCCAAATATTTCTCGCTGTTGATAGTGGAATGCGACAATAAGATGTTCTTGGATTAAGGCCCAAATGATACTGGTCAGAATGTGCAGAAGATTCCAGGTACATTGGCTCCGACGATCCCGGCACGAAGACACCGCACAAAGGCACACTGTACTCCATGCGCTGAAGACCATCCGCAGACACGCCATCAGCCGCAGATATCCTGAAGTAGCCCTAAAACCCTAATGCAAGCCAGCAGTGTGTCGCTCATGCAACCCACTGCTAACTTGCATGAAGGACAAGCATTATGTCCGGCGCCTGACAAGCTGCCTGTCCTTTTCATTAGCGCAATTCTACCTTTGCGGCCACGTTGGGCGTGGGTCAGCGTCCGAACAAGTAAATGTGTTTCGTCTTCCAGTTGAGTTGTGGCGCCGTCCAATGATACCCTGAATGTCTTTATCCTGATGTTTGCAGATCCAATATGCAAAATAAAAAGAAACACAAAAGCACAAATTAAAATGCATTGAATTTATATTTGTAACCCTGTTAAACCTGAACTACAACATATGCCCCAGGCTGCATCCTTGGAGTATCCCATCAGCAATGCTGCGATAAACACATCCTTTCCTTTAGTGATCTTGATGAATGTGAAAAATGTCCAGATGTTCTCATCCAGAAGGCCCTGATAAATCAGGTGCTTTAGCTCCGACGATCCCGGTACGACCACACACTGCACACTACACACCACTGACACACCGTACTCCTTGCTCCATTCTCTGAAGAACATCCGCTGACACGCCATACGCCGTAGATTGCAAGCAGTTGCCCTGAAATCCTAATGCAAACCAGCAGTGTGCTGCCATTGCAGCCCAATGCTAGCTTACATAAAGAACAAGCAATATGTCCGCCAATTGACAAGTTGCCCGTCCTTTAACTAGCGCAAT
>JAVBJR010000867.1:0-35971 GCA_031546965.1 Dysgonomonas sp. | reverse complement strand
TGTGTTCTTTGCCTTTGGAGATACATTGCACATCAGGTTCGTGCAGCGAATAAATCTTGTGTGTGCTTTTTCTAGTTTGTAGAAGTACACGTTTGAACAGTTCCAAATCAGCCCAATGAGGACTATGACAAGGAAGTTTACCCTCCAAGTCTCGAACCAACCTGCCGGCTATGGTTTTTACTTTACGATTTGCTTTGTAGGCTTTCTTCTTTGTTTGCTTAAAATTATTAATGTTTTTTCTTTGTTACCATATTCGGCATGAACGTGGAATGAGTGAGTGAAGCTATATCCCTCCCTAATCAATCTAACCATATCCTCACAACTTATACTCTGTCTTATACAAGGGAAGATGCACATTTATCTAAAAAAGAGCCGACCAAAAGCCGACTCTTTTTCAAAGATTATCTATCCTAAACTTATTCTGCTAAAAATCTTTCAGCCTCTATTGCTGCTTGACAACCTGTGCCGGCAGCCGTAATTGCCTGACGATAAACAGGGTCGGCAACATCGCCCGCAGCAAATACCCCGGGAATACTGGTTCGGGGCGAATCGGGTATCCTTTTTATATAACCCGTTTCATCCGTATCTAATTGACTTGCAAATACATCTGTATTAGGTTTATGACCAATCGCCAAAAAGAATCCGTCGATAGCAATATCAAATTTTTCTTCATTAGCTTCACCCATATATTTTACAAGATGTGCACCTTCAACACCATTTTCACCAAAAAGACCCAGTGTATTGGTATTAAAAAGCACCTCAATTTTTTCGTTCTTCATCACTCTATGTTGCATCACCTTAGACGCTTTTAATTGCGATTTGCGAACAATCAAGTACACTTTACTTGCCATGCCCGACAGGTAAATGGCTTCTTCGCAAGCTGTATCTCCGCCACCTACTACCCCTACCACCTTTTTACGGTAGAAGAAGCCGTCGCAAGTAGCACAAGCCGACACACCCATTCCGGCATACTTTGTTTCGTCGGGTATGCCCAAGTATTTTGCTGTTGCTCCGGTAGATATAATTACGGTATCTGCTTCGATTAGGGTCTTGTCATCTACAGTTATTTTTTTAGGTGTCGATTTCAAATCGGCAGCAGTAACTATGCCCGTACGCACATCGGCACCGTATCGGATAGCTTGTTTTTTTAGATCTTCCATCAACTCGGTTCCTGAAATTCCTTCGGGATAACCGGGAAAATTTTCGACCTCCGTAGTAGTTGTTAATTGACCTCCGGGTTGTATACCTTCGTACAAAACCGGAGCAAGATTTGCTCTCGAAGCATAAATTGCTGCAGTATATCCTGCCGGTCCCGACCCTATAATCAGGCAACGTACTCTTTCACTCATAACAGTTATATTTTTTGTTTTATTTTTTATTTTATAGTTTCAGCGCAGGTCTATAACCTCAACTTTAGGATAGTCTTTTTTGTTAAAGACAAATACATTGTCCGCCAGATTTACTCCCGTCTGAATTTTATTAATAATCAATTGATTATTTGTTCTGTCTTTACCATACGTACTTACCGAAGTAAATATATTGCTTACTTTATCAATAGTTACTACCATTTTAGAAAATTCTGTTTTTTTTGCAGTAGGAATCATTTCTACGACATACACGGTCTTGGTTTTTTCCTTTTTTTCGCCTTTATAGTTCAACTTGAATCCCGCCTTGTACAAGCTAAGCAGTACCGAAGGGCTTACACCCGCCAACTCTTCGCCTGTAGGATTGCTTACATTTACCTCATCGCCACCTTTGGCGTATACCCATTGAGTTTTGCCATCAAACCACGTGATGCCGTCGGGCACATCTATTTTAAACTTATTGCCTTTTAGATACGCATCACCATCTTGACTGTATACGGTTTTGTTTTTTACGTCTTCGGTATTCACCGTAAAAAACGCCTTTATCCCTCCTGCCTGATTATAGGCAAGATTTGCTTTATCCAATATATCTTTTGCGTTTTGAGCATTCGAGCAAAAAACACATAGTAATAATGTTAGTATCGATAAACTTCTTTTCATAATTATATTTTTCTCTTTAGACTCGTATATATCCAAATCGTTTAATTGGATAGTAACGGATTGTACATCATTATAGCATGGTTCTCTGTAACCAATTCCTCTGTCTGCATTCCGTCCGACAGACTGGTTTTGCGTTTCCAAACCTTATTATGCCTCGTATATCCGCCCCACCATTGCTGCTGAATCCGATGATCGGTTTCAAAGACCTCAAATGTATTACTTATTGGAGAATCTGACAATAATTCGCCATGAAGAAATTCGTCATCGAGCCATAAATTAATCCGAAACGTGCTGTTTGTATTATTGGTCAACTGCAAATCTATATAGTTATAAGACAAAGTAGCTCCACAGGCAAAAGGTATTTTGCGGTTTATATCGGGAAATACATCGAAGCTATGTCTCCATCTCTCGGTTACTTCCAAATCGGAGTGTAAAGCCATCCAATACAAGAGATTGCCCAGTTGGCACAAACCGCCTCCAATATCGGTCGAAATTTTCCCGTTGTGCAAAGCTAAGCCTTCGAGATATCCTTTGGTTTTGGATGGACGCCCTACCAATTTCCAGATAGAGAATGTTTGCCCCGGTCGAATACTCACACCGTTAATTCGGGAAATTGCCAAACGAAGATTCGTTATCTTGTTATATTGCAGATACATATCTACGTCTTTGAGAGGACGAAGCAACATCGATTGATGCTTCTTCAGCGAGTGAACACAGGTTGCATTTTTCGCATCAACTGAAGCATATCGAGTTGAATTTTTAAACCAATACCACTTCCGTTTGAGAACAAAATACTCTTTACCAAGATAACGTCGCAACGTACCTCTATGCTCCGGTTTCAAAACTTCTTTAAAGATCATGGTCAGTGTGTTTTAGGTAATATAGTAAAATATTTAATGTGGCATTTTCGATGTAGGGGCGTATTGCATACGCCCGACAAGTAAAAATGATGTATTGTCGAGCGTATGCAATACGCCCCTACAGGTTCACAGCCAATTTTATACCGAATTTAATTTCTGTTCCAAACTATACTCATCCATAATAAGCACCTCGCGAGGTTTACTCCCTTGAGTACCACCTACAATTCCGGCAGCTTCAAGCTGATCCATCAATCTTCCGGCACGATTGTACCCGATTGAAAATTTACGCTGAATAAGTGATGTTGACCCCTGCTGATGAACAACAATCAATCGGGCGGCTTCTTCAAAGAGCGGATCTTTGTCCCCCAGATCAACAGAGCCCATTTTGTCGTCTCCACCACCGTCTCCCACAAATTCGGGTAATTCAAAAGCATGCGAGTATCCTTGTTGCTTACCTATATATTGAGTAATTTCTTCTACTTCGGGCGTGTCTACAAAGGCACATTGAATACGTGTTAGATCGCTTCCCTGCGAGAATAACATATCGCCACGACCTATCAACTGATTGGCTCCCGACATGTCTAAGATAGTGCGTGAGTCTATTTGAGAGGTTACACGGAAAGCCATACGGGCGGGAAAGTTTGCCTTGATTGTTCCCGTAATAATATTAGTTGTAGGACGTTGAGTGGCAATAATCATGTGCATGCCCACCGCACGGGCTTTTTGAGCAATACGGGCAATAGGCAATTCTATTTCCTTGCCGGCAGTCATAATCAAATCGCCAAACTCGTCTATGATAACTACTATATAGGGTAGAAAACGGTGTCCTTTGAGTGGACTGAGCCTGCGTTTTCTGAATTTTTCGTTGTATTCTTTTATGGTTCTTACACTGGCAGCCATGAGCAATTCGTACCTGTCGTCCATCTCCTTAGTGAGAGAATTGAGGGTTTGAGTCACTTTACTTACATCGGTAATAATGGCTTTTTCGGCATCGGGCAATTTTGCCAAGTAATGCTTTTCGATGGTCGAATAAATACTAAATTCTACCATCTTGGGGTCTACCAACACCATCTTCATCTCCGCCGGATGCTTTTTATAAAGCAGCGAAGTAATAATAGCATTCAACCCTACCGATTTACCTTGACCCGTTGCTCCTGCCACCAATAAGTGAGGCATCTTGCAGAGGTCGAACATAAATATTTCGTTAGTAATGGTTTTTCCTAAAGCTACTGGCAAATCGTAAGTACACTCCTGAAAACGGTTCGAAGCAATTACCGACTGCATGGACACTATTTGAGGGTCTTTGTTGGGAACCTCAATACCTATTGTTCCTTTACCCGGCATGGGCGCAATAATACGGATACCAAGTGCCGACAAACTTAGGGCGATATCGTCCTCCAAATTCCGTATTTTAGAGATACGGACTCCGGCTTGAGGTACAATTTCATACAGTGTGATAGTAGGTCCTACGGTAGCTTTTATGGATGTTATCTCTATTCCGTAATTACGGAGAGTATTAATAATTTTATCCTTATTGGCTTTTTGTTCAGCCATGTCCACACCCTTTCCGGTGTTGTCATACATTTTGAGCAATTCCGACGACGGAAAATGAAAATTAGACAAGTCTTTAGTCGGATCATAATCTTCCATCCCTTCTACATCCGAAGCAGTAAGTTCTCTATCGTCACCATCCTCCACAATGGGCTGTATTGGTCTGGGAGGTACGGGATTGCGTTTTTCCTGATAAGTTTCGCCTTGAGGGACGACTACCTCAAAGTCATCTTCAACATCAATAGTTCTCACCGGGCGATTTGGCATCGGCTTGGTTCGTACCGGCTCGGTATATAGAGGAGTCATTAGATCTTCATCTCGACTTAAACGGTTATTTAGGGGAGGTAAATTATTATCCTCATCTTCGTTTGGCTTCTTCTTTTTGAACCAATTGAGTATTTTGTTCAATACCGAGTTCTTTTCGACGATCTCGTTATCGTCTACTTCTTCGTCATCCGGCTCATCATCCATAGCCTCGCCTTTGGATTCGCCATTCGAGTGGGGAAATAGGTTTCTAAAAAAGCCAACCGAAACTTGTTTCGTTATTACAATAAAGAGAACAAGCAACAGGACAATGATAAGAGTCACACCAATACCGCCTAAAGCGGTTTCGAGTAGTTGTTCTAATACCGATCCGTGGCTTCCGCCCCAAATGATGTGGCTGTCTGGAAATATTTTGGTGAGTACAAATGAACTGAATATCGATCCCCATAGGAGGATAAAGGAGCACAACATAAATGCCCTGATGATAGAGATCGTTTTGATCCCAATCAGCCGAACACCTACTATTCCAATAAAAATAGGAATGATAAAAGAGAATATACCACAGTACTTATTGATAAGAGCTTCAGCAACAAAGGCTCCCCCTACCCCTGTCCAGTTACTGATGTCTTGCTTATGTATTATCAGGTCTAAAAAATATTTATTGGCAACTTTACTTTGGTCGGCTGCACCGGTAAAGAAAAAAGAAACCATACCAATAAGTATAAACAAAGCAATAAAGATGACGCAAACCCCTATGAGGAAGTGCCCTCTCTCGCTACGCAGAAAGCGAAGTACACCGGATGTGTCTTTCGCACTCTTTTTTCTCTTTTTAGTCTTTTTAGCAGGCATATACAATTCTTAAATGAGTAACAAAGATACATTTTTTTCGTCGCAGAATCAATATACATTGAGAGACATTGCCCGTTGAAAAAAATAGATAACCGATTTCTCCTTTTCACCTTTCCTATACTCTATGTTTAATAACATAAAATTAAGTAAAAAAAGTGAATATAGACAAGAGTTATACACATTAAACTTCTCACATACAGCATTATACGACAACATGACTATATTTACTCTTAACAATTTACTAAATGTTAATTAACGATTCTTATTTTGTAACAACCCTTAACGTATATAGATTTGCTACGATGAAATTAAAATGTAGTTAAATTGTTCAATGGAACAAAACTCAAAGTAAACAATAATATTTTGCAAAATAAAAAATTAACTCATTATCAAACAGTCTTTTATTTATCTATTTTCACTAAAAAGCGGCGTAATGGAAAACAACAAGCATTTTAAACAAGCAGAAGTACCTAAAGGAAGAAGTCCAAGATTTCTTGCCTCAATCATGCTGGTACTAGTTGTGTTATTGTCCTGTATGACAATGCAGGCACAAACAGGAGGGAAAATTACAGTATCGGGCGTTGTAACAGATGCCAAGGGCGAAACCCTTATAGGAGCAAGTGTAGTTCAAAAAGGAACTACTAATTCGACAATGACCGGATTAAACGGAGATTATCAACTTACAGTACCATCGAATGCCGTACTGGTAGTTACTTATGTAGGATTCAATCCGCAAGAAGTACAAGTAAATAACAAAGCTAAACTTAATATTGTTGTAACAGAGGATACCAAACTTCTGAATGAGGTAGTAGTAACTGCCTTGGGTATCAAGAGAGAGAAAAAGGCTTTAGGGTATTCGGTGCAAGAACTGCAAGGCGATGCGTTACTCGAAACAGGAGAGTCTAATGTCGTAAACTCTTTGTCGGGAAAAGTGGCAGGTCTTCAAGTTGTACGTTCCAGTAATGGGGTTGGCGGATCTTCAAAGATTTTATTACGCGGAAACAACTCATTAACAGGATCGAATCAACCTTTAATCGTAATTGACGGAGTACCTATGGATAACTTCACCGGTGGAGTGGATGACCCTTTCGGTATGAATGGTATAGATATGGGTAACGGGCTTTCGGATATCAATCCGGAGGACATCGAATCAATGTCGGTGCTTAAAGGTGCATCAGCAGCCGCTCTTTATGGATCTCGTGCCGGTAATGGTGTGATTTTAATCACTACAAAATCAGGAAGAAAGACTCAAGGGCTTGGAATTACCATCTCTTCGGGATTAACTTTTGAGACACCTTTTTTAACACCCAAGTTGCAAAACTCTTTTGCACAGGGAGCTACAGGAATATATGACGACCAAGCTCCATTTAGTTGGGGTCCAAAAATTGGTGATAAAAATGAATATAAAACTTATGACAATATAGACGCTTTCTTTAAAACCGGCTTGATATTCGAGAAAGGTGCAACTTTTCAACAGCAGATAAACAAAACTTCCATATTTGCTTCTGTCAATCGGATGGATAATAATGGGATAACGCCTGAGGCTGAACAAAACAGAACAAATATCACATTGCGCGCAACTACCGCTTTGGACGAAGCGGGCAAATGGACACTGGATGCAAAAGCCAGTTATATAAAAACAAATACCCACAATAGACCAATACAAGGTATAAACCCCAGTAACGTTTACAATACAATATATGCACTCCCCAGATCGATCAATATTAAAGACTGGTCACAAGCTGTAGACGAAAATGGTAAGATGATATGGTACGATAAAGGGAAAAGTCCACAAGAAAATCCATACTGGGCTACTCAATATCGAAATAATGAGGATACCAGAAACCGATTGATAGGTAGCATGTCTTTGAAATACAAGCCTACCGATTGGCTGAATATTGAGGCAAAAGGTGGAACAGACTATTATACAACTACCGCCAACGAAAAAGTGTCTACCGGAGGTTCTAGTAAACCAAGAGGTACTTATGGTGAAAATTCGGAAACGTTTTACGAAAACAACTACAGCCTTTTAGCAGTTGCACACAAAGATAATGTGTTCGACCGTTTGGGTGGATCTTTCTCTTTGGGAGGAAATCTTATGTCTCAAAAGAGAACGAAATTAATAGTGAGTCCCGAAGAACTACTTGTTCCTAACGTATTTACATTGACAAATCTAATTAAATTACCAAAATCATCTAATATAATTACTCAGCGAAAAATGAATTCGGTATATGGAATGCTTCAATTCAACTGGGATGGTTATATGTTTTTAGATATTACCGGAAGAAATGACTGGACATCTACAATGAGCAAAAGTAACAGATCGTACTTTTACCCATCGTTCAGCTTATCTACTGTAATTTCTGATATGGTTCCCAAATTGGGAGGTACTATGCCCGAGTTTATATCATTTGCTAAAGTAAGAGCATCGTATGCCGAAGTAGGTAACGATTTGGATCCTTATCAACTATATAATAATTATCAGATAAATCTTGACCCCAACGGTAATCCTATTGCTAGTACCAACCCTATACTTTATAATGATAACTTAAGAAGTGAGTTAATCAAATCATACGAAGTCGGACTAGATTTGAGATTCTTCAACAATAGATTGGGCTTTGACATGGCATGGTACAAGACAAACTCAACTCGTCAGCTATTAAACATACCTTTAGACCCATTTTCAGGATATAAATACAAGAAAATAAATGCCGGAGATATTCAGAACCAAGGACTTGAAATGACTCTTAACGGATCAATTCTACAAAATCAAAAAGGTCTTAACTGGAATGCTACAGCAAACTTCTCTACAAATAAGTCTAAAATAAAAAGTTTAGCTCCCGGTGTAACTCAATATGCTTTGGCTGACAGATTTACCGAAATGAGAATCTATGCAGAGGTAGGCGGAGCTTACGGTGTTATGTATGGAACTGCATACCAAAGGGTAGAGGACAAATCGAGCCCATACTACGGTCAAATTATTGTAGACCAACAAGGACTTCCTCTCACAACCAACACACAAAAGTATATCGGTAACCAAAGCCCCGACTGGTTGCTTGGGATAACAAACTCCTTTGAATATAAAGGCATTGATCTTAGTTTCTTAGTTGACACACGTGTTGGAGGAGATATATTTTCGGGAACAACGGCTATCTTACACGCAAACGGTAATGCCGCCGGTACAGTTGTAAACAACGGCAGAGAAAATTTTGTTGTAGCCAACACTGTGGTAGCAGATGGTACCGGCTACAAACCCAATGCAGTAGCTGTATCGCCTCAAGATTATTGGAATCGGTTAACTCCCGGAAATTTTGGACTTGGAGAGGCTTTCACGTATGATGCAACAAATGTTCGCTTAAGAAATATAACTTTGGGTTACAACTTCAATAAAAACTTTTTAAGAAATACGCCTATACAAAAACTACGCGTATCGGCCACATGCAATAATGTATGGATGATCCACAGTAACATCCCCGGAATTGATCCTGAGTCTGTAGCTTCAACAAACACAAATGCAGTGGGCTTTGAGAATTTGTCTGAACCTACAACACGTTCTTATATGTTTAACTTAGTTGTAGGATTTTAAAAAAAAGAAAATAACATCATGAAAACAAGGAATATAATATACGCAGGACTCTTTTGTCTAAGTTCGATTTTCTCATCGTGCAGCGATTTTGAGGAAATAAATAAAGATCCCGGAGCCGTAGGACGAAACGATGTAAAACCCCAATGGATATTAAATAAATCGATCATCGAAACCCAAATGGATCCCAATATTGCCGAACGGATGTTCGTATTGACTTGGAAAAGTGCAGCGCATTTTGAATACAGTGGCGGGTTTTCGACCGGAGTAGATAACAACTCGTGGATAACCGAATATTTGGCTACAGAGTATATCGTAGGTTGGCTTAGAGAGGCAAACCAAGCCATAAGCGTAGCTAATTACCAAATGGAAAATAAAACAGCAGCTAAATCTGCCAACAATGTGATTCAGATGTCTCGTATTTGGAGAGCGTATTTACTCTCTGAAGCTACTGACGGTTTTGGACCGATACCTGCACTTGATGCGTTTCAAGGAACAAATCCCGAATACAATAGCGAACAACAGATTTATACCTATATCCTCAAAGAGCTAAAAGAAGCAGAAGCTGCTCTAGCCGAAAAAGATAGCGGAGGTAATGACGTTGATATGTCTGACGTAGTAGCTTCCGATCCATTCTTTGGTGGAAAAGTAATTAAATGGAAAAAATATGCCAACTCGCTACGAATGAGATTGGCTATGAGATTATCTTTTGTTGCACCTGCCGTTGCCAAAGAAAACTTTGAAGATGCAGCATCCAAAGTATTTATTTCGGATGGGTCGGACATTGCCCAAGTAGCTGAAAAAGACGGATGGGATGCTCTAACAGGTGTAATGTCGCGTGTATGGAATAAGCAACGACTTTCGGCTACATTTAATAATCTTACTGTAGGATTGGGAGGTGTAGACTTTGCAGTGCCTGATTTTTTAAAACCCAATCTAAAAGATTCCAAGACCTATTTGGGATTAAAACTCGATCAGCATTTGCCATCTACAACAAATGATCCGGTAGCAGGTTATTTCTTTGATGGTCTTCCTCAAAAAATAGATCCTAGAGCTACTAAGTTAAATCATATTCCCGGATACGATGACGGTGTAATCTATTCTGATTATGTTGGTTTAGCCGAAAGCGCAAAACTAATCCCTTCCGTAACTGGTAGCACCGATACTATAGTATTAAAAACCAAATACACATGGAATGCATTTGTTGCCGGCTCATGGGATAAAAAAGGAAGTCTTTCTTCTAATTTGGTATCCAATGATAGAAACTTCCCTTGCCTATCTAAGGTATATAGAAAGAGTACCAATAAACGTGTGTTTTTTGGACCTTGGGAAAGTTATTTCTTATTAGCCGAAGCAGCAGTATATGGATGGACGGTACCGGGTACGGCACAAGTCAATTACGAAAAAGGTATTGCGGCAAGTTTTGAGTTTCACAGTTTAAGCAATAATTACTCTGCCTATATTGCATCTACCGATTACAACAGAGTTGGAACTTCGGTGGCGTTCAATCACACAACAGAGGCTCAAAATTATACCATCAATTATGTAAATGGATATACAAAACAACCGGGTACTACTACCTACGAATATCCAAAGAACAGTGTTTATAAAGATGGTGTAAACAATGATCACTTGACTAAGATTATTACTCAAAAATACATTGCTCAAATGCCGTGGTTGCCTCTCGAAGCATGGTCTGACCACCGTCGTTTAGGACTTCCGTTCTTCGAAAACCAAGCAGTCGAAAAAGATTACGATCCTACAAGTCAAGTAGCTTTAACTACTGCAACTTCAAAAGAGTGCCGATTAGAGTTTTATCCAAAACGCTATAGGTATCCATCTAATTTGCAAACGAGTAATTTAGCAGGCTACCAACAAGCTCTTCAGTTGCTGGGTGGTGTAGATAAATCGACAACCTCGTTGTGGTGGAACAAAAAATAAGATAGTTAATGGATAGTTAAACAGGTTTTAAATAAAAAGTGCAAAGCGTAAAAACTTTGCACTCTTTGTTTAAAAACAAGGGATGTCATTTATTAAATAAAAGTAAAAAAATTGCTTTATAAGAATTCTGATTATGAAGCAAAATACCCTGGAAATAACAAATTGTTTGAACTTTAAAATGATTACCTTTGTTAATCATGGTTCAATCTTTATATAACTGTAATAAAAGAAGATATGAAAACAGATTTAAGTTCTCAGATTACATTAGAACGGATACCTCAAAGATATTATCATCCCACTAATGCTTTTGAGCAAACGGCACTGACTCGCTACGAAAAGATAGACACTCAGATATATGAGTCGTCCAAAGCAGCGTCAAACTACGTTGCCCGAAAAATTGGCGAAGAAATAAGGAGGAAGCAAGAAACCAAAGAGTATTATGTACTAGCTCTCCCCGGAGGACATTCGCCTCAAACCATTTATCAAGAATTGGTGAGATTACACAAAGAAGAAAAGCTAAGCTTTCGGAATGTGGTAATTTTCAGTGTATATGAGTATTATCCTCTTATAAAAGGATTAGACAGCAACTTGCAATTGATAAAAGATCTGTTGTTGGATCATGTAGATATAGATTGGACTAAGGTATTTTCTCCCGATGGAGAAATTGCCAAAGATCAAATCTTCTCGCATTGCAAAGCGTACGAAGATAAGATCGAAAGCTTTGGAGGAATAGACCACTTACTACTGGGTTTGGGTAGAGGTGGAAACATTGGGGTGAATATACCCGGATCGAATATAAATTCGCAAACCCGTATTATCCTATTGGATAATCAGTCACGCAAAGAAGCCATCAACACATTCGGATCGTTGGACAAAGTTCCCGAAAGTGCCATTACTATGGGAATTTCAACGATGCTGAAAGCGAAGAAAATCACTCTCATCGCTTGGGGAGAAGATAAAGCCCACAGTGTAAAAGACGTGGTCGAAGGCAAGAAAAGCGATGCAATACCTGCTTCGTGGCTGCAAAACCACTCTAACGTAAAAGTATTTACAGACCTTAGTTCGGCATACGACCTCACCAGAATCAGCAAACCTTGGTTGGTTACAAGCTGCGATTGGACTAATCAGCTAATCCGTCGCGCAATTGTTTGGTTATGCTTCGAGGTTGATAAACCGATCCTTAAATTAACAAACAAAGATTATCAAGACCATAGCTTAGGCGAATTGCTCGCATTATATGGCTCGGCATACAATGTTAACATCAAAGTCTTTAACGACTTACAACATACAATTACCGGATGGCCCGGTGGAAAGCCCAATGCAGATGATACCAATCGTCCGGAAAGGGCAACACCATATCCCAAGCGCGTAATTATATTCAGCCCTCACCCCGATGATGACGTAATATCGATGGGAGGTACATTCCAACGTTTGGTAAATCAGAATCAAGATGTGCACGTAGCCTATCAAACATCGGGAAACATTGCTGTGGGCGACGAGGAGGTGATTCGCTATGCTTCTTTGATGGAAAATGTTCGTGAGAAATACAATCCGAAAGATACTGTCATGAAAGAAGAACTGGCAAAAATACTCAACTTCTTAATGAAGGAAAAGAAAGCCGGAGACGACGATACACCCGATGTATTATTTATGAAAGGACGCATCCGCCGCGAAGAAGCTACTGCCGGATGTCGCTTTGTAGGAATTAAAGATTCAAAAATAAAGTTCTTGGATCTCCCCTTCTACGAAACGGGCAAAATAAAGAAAAATCCAATATCGGAAGCCGATGTAAAGATTGTAAAAGACTATTTACAGGAAATAAAACCTCATCAGGTATTTGTGGCGGGAGATTTAGCCGATCCTCACGGAACTCATAAAGTATGTTTGGATGCCATTCTTGCCGCTGTAGACGAATTGAAAAACGAAAAAACAGAATGGCTCAAAGATTGTCGTTTTTGGATGTACCGTGGAGCGTGGGCAGAATGGGAAATTGACTTTATAGAAATGGCAGTTCCTATTTCGCCCGAAGAATTGAGGTCGAAGCGCTTATCGATCCTTAAGCACCAATCGCAAATGGAAAGTGCCCCATTCTTAGGTAACGACGAGCGTCTGTTTTGGCAACGATCGGAGGATAGAAACCATGCCACTGCCGAATTATATCGCAGACTAGGACTTGCGTCCTACGAGGCTATTGAGGCTTTTGTTGAATACAAACTACTTTAATCTCTAGGATAATTAGGGCAAATGCATGAAAACTGATTTGCTTTATTATCGAAGCCTGTAGGGGGGGGCTGGGCATAGCCCAAAGAATAAGTTTGGGGGTAGGGCAGAGCTCTATCCCTACGTTTGTCGATATAAATGTATCACTAAATTCTTTTATCACTTCTATTTTCTCCTTTTAGTAGTTGGTAAAGAATAATAATGCGAATCAGTAGTTGAAACCATTTTACACCAATAAAGACCTCCCCGAACTTTTAGGGGTTGGGCAAAATTGGATAAAGAAAAATAGGGATAAAGGCTATTTGTCGTATTGTCAACGTGGCGATAAGTTTTTATACAGTTATGATGATATTATGGACTTTTATCAAAAAAATCGCTTAGAAACTTATGCTTACGATTGACTAGAATATTCAATCAAAAATTATCAGGAAGGAAGTTGAAATCGAGTTTGGTTTCAACTTCTTCTTTTATAGTTTCAGGCAAAAAGCGTACATAGGATTGTTCTGTAACCAATATACTTGAATGTCCTAATAGTTTACTTAAAATGTGTAAGTTTACTTTTCTATTCAATGCTAAAACAGCAAAAGTGTGCCTTCCAACGTGCATACCTAGATTAAAGGGCAATTCTAATTTATTACCAACCTCATTTAGTGACGTAAGTATAGACCTATTCTTATTTCCTCGCATCTTATCAAGTAATGGAACATCTTTTATATCAAAATCAGATGGTAAAATATTAAAAACCTGAGTTCTATTAATATTTAGGGATAAAAACAAGCAAAATAATCAAGTATAGTACCATCAATCGTATTCTTAAGTTTGCTTAACTGTTTGTTTATTCGATTATAGTTTTCTATTGTACCTTTTACTTTTTGGTTAGTATCATCCCATTCGGATACAGTAAACCTAAACTCTGTAGTAGTTTTGGCAAATTTCCGATTAGAGGCATATTCTAAATATACAGGAAATTTACACTTGCACTTGTCTTTACATCCACATTTCTTTTGGTCTGTACGAAGTTTAAATTTACCTGTTGGTATGTCTGCTTTTCTTCTACCCATTTTACTATGTAATATTTTAGGAATATGACCCCACATAGGGTTGTGTTTAGGGTAACAAATATAGTGAAAAAGGGCATAAAAAAGAGATTAGAGTAATTATTTGTTACCCTAACCTCCTTTATATCTGCTTCTTTTTAAAGCCTTTTACTCCTTTTTAGAGTTAATACTCGTCTTCGTTAAAGAAAAAATCTTCTTTACTCGGATAATCGGGCCAAATATCTTCAATTGTATCAAAAATTTCGCCCTCGTCTTCTAATTCCTGAAGGTTTTCTATAACTTCCAACGGTGCACCCGAGCGTTGAGCATAATCAATCAACTCGTCCTTAGTAGCAGGCCATGGTGCATCTTCTAACTTCGATGCTAATTCTAGTGTCCAGTACATAGATATATATTTATTATAATTATTTTAAATTTTTTATTTTCGGCAAAAATAACAGAATATTCTTTAGGAACAAGTAGTATCCCAAAAAATATCCTTCCCATTTTTGTTACATTCTCTTCTCGCCAGCAAGAAAAAGTAATCCGATAAGCGGTTTACAAACATCATTAT
Organism: Dysgonomonas sp.; assembly: GCA_031546965.1. Lineage (GTDB taxonomy): Bacteria > Bacteroidota > Bacteroidia > Bacteroidales > Dysgonomonadaceae > Dysgonomonas_A. Next base: position 21,068 of record JAVBJR010000867.1, on the reverse strand, counting down.
ATTATCTTCCACCGGATAATCGGCTTTTACTTTGTATATACAGCGTTCGGCACGGCGAGCCACTGTCCGACAAATATGAGCCCGAGCAGCAGCCTCGTTTCCTCCAGGCAAAACAAACTGCCGCAGAGGGGGCAATTCGCTATCCATCCGATCCATTTCTTTTTCCAGCAACAAAATATTTTCGTCGCTAATAATACTTGCCGATTTGGGCAAAATACTTTCGGTCTCAGTAGCCAGATACGATCCCACCGTAAATAACTTATGTTGTATAAATGAGAGAACTTTCAAAATATCTTCTTCTTTGATCGCACAAATAAGTGACCCCAAAAACGAATTCAATTCGTCGATAGTACCGTAAGCATCGAGCCTCACATGCGATTTAGGAACCCTCGTTCCACCCACTAAGGCAGTAGTCCCTTTGTCACCCGTTTTTGTATATACTAAACTTTTTTTCATTAATTAAGTAGTGCTAATTTCATTACATCTCGACCTCTTTATATTAAAAAAACCTCAAAAACTAAGCTTATAATTCCGCTTAAAATACTTCTTGTCGAAGAATAATATTCCTAAATGAAATAAATCTAAAGAAACTATTACTTCCTCCTGTTGAACTAACATTTTCCATAACGTTTGTAGCTTTCGATTTGTTCGAATCCCATCGATAATTATTACAGAATCTTTATGTGTCAAAGACAACAAATAAGTAATCATTTCGCCATGAGGCACCTTGTAATTTCTCAGATCCACGAAGATACAATCTTTTTTTTCGTTTAACGATGGAAATGGTTCTTTTGATTGCTGTATACCCTTATTCCATTCATTGTAAATAATTTGAGCCTTATTGTATTTGGGTAGAGAAAGCTCTACACTTAAACACTCTATATCCGAAGCCGTAACAGTCATGTACAACGTGTTAATTCCTGTGCCTCCGCCCAATTCAAGTATTTTCTTTATATTGAAGTAATTAACAATCTTAAGTAACAAACGGTGGGTTTTGTTCTCCCGAAAAGATAAATCGGGGAAACGGTTCAAATAATTACGCACATCATCGTAAGCATGATATCGGGTCTTCTCTTCGATTACTTTGGTGATAAAATTGAAAACGAAAGGAGAATGTATTCCATGCCCTTTGTGATGCCGTATTTTGTACAACAATCGTGCTCCGGCTTTTGACAAACGAAATATTTTAGGCATACCATTAAGTTAGGTCTAAGACCTTTTGTCTTTATAAAGGAATCAATAACTCTACGAACTTAAATTTCCACAAAAATAGAACCTTAAAAACAAAATCAAAACATTCGGACAGATAATAATCAGAAATCACTCTAAAATTAAGGTCAAACGTTACAACATTCACATATTATTTTTACCTTTGGTTGTCTGAGGTTGGAGGCTGATATCAGCATATTTAGAATCAGAGATGAAACATATTTTTGTATTTAATAGATTATAATAAATGAAATGTATTAGTTTAATACTATCGTTGTGTTTTTGTTTGGCAGCTACCGCTCAAACGAAAAACGATTTGTCTCAAGCTAAAATTGATTATAAAAATGGTGAATTTGCCAAAGCTTTGCCTGTCTTCGAAACAGAATATAGGGCAAAGCCAACCGATCCTTCTTTAAACCTATGGCTTGGAGTATGTCTTTTTGAGACAGGAGGTAATGTAAAATTAGCCGAAGAATATTTATTGGTTGCAGCAGCAAAAAACTTACCCGAATCGTACCTCTATCTTGGAGATATTTACATCAAACAATACAGGGCTAGTGAAGCCAAAGAACAATACAACAAGTATGCAAAAGTTCGTCCAAAAGAAAAAGAGACAACCCTTGCGAATCGGAATCAAAACGTGGAAAAATTACAAAAAGTAATCTCTAGAACAGAGGATATACAAATTATCGACAGCTTAATTATAAGCAAAAAGGCTTTTTTATCCGTATATAAACTATCTCCTGATGCAGGCTCATTATCCTCTTTTAATGATGTATTTGATAGTGATAAAAAAGTAGAATCTACCGTTTATACCAACGGAAAAGGATCTAAAATTTATTTCGGGCAACCTGCCAATAACGACAGGATAGCCCTATTCTCGATGGATAAACTATTAAAAGGATATGGTAACGAAAAGAAAGTATCAAACAACAATTTAGGGCTTACAGGCAATACCAACTATCCCTTTGTGTTGACAGACGGTTCGACCATATATTTCGCCGCAAAAGATGAAAACGGACTAGGGGGATACGATATCTATGTAACCCGGTATAACTTAAGTAATGATACTTACCTAACTCCCGAACTTCTAAATATGCCTTTTAACTCAACGGCAAATGATTACCTGTACGTAATTGATGAAGAAAAAGGCGTAGGATGGTTTGCCACAGATCGCTTTCAACCCGAAGGAAAAGTGTGTGTCTACACATTTATACCCAACGAAGAAGTTACTTTAATAGAGACCGACAACGAAAAGTACAAAGAAAACAGAGCTAAAATTGCATCCATCAAAAGTACTTGGAAAACCGGAAAGAATTATTCGACACTAATTGCAAATGCGAGAAAAGAGACAACAGTAGTAGCCAAAAAAACTCTGGATTTTACATTTGTCATCAACGATAAGTACACTTACAATGCGTATGCCGATTTCAAAAGCTCTGCCGCCCGTGCTATATATCTTGAAGCCAATGCGAAAAGAAAAGAGCTGGCTTCGACAGAAAAAGATTTAGAAAATAGGCGGATACAGTATATCTCGGCATTCTCCGACGAACGTTCAGTTTTAACAAGTATGATCCAAAAACTCGAAAATAAACAAGCTCTGCTTTATAACGAAGTACAAGAGTTGGATATTAAAGCTCGTAATGAAGAAATAAAAAATATCAAGTAGTTCTCTTTAATATTATTGATTCTTATGTTTGCTGAAACTCCACTACCGCCTTATTATGCAGTCATTTTCACATCTGTCAGAACTGAAATTGACAACGACTATGGGCTAATAGCCAAACGTATGGTACAACTAGCTTCCTCACAAGAGGGATTCTTAGGAGTAGAATCGGCTAGAGAAGAACTCGGTATAACCGTATCGTATTGGCGTGACCTCGAATCTATCAAAAAATGGAAAGAAAATTCAGAACATTTAATCGCACAGAAAAGAGGTTACACCGAATGGTACAAAGCATTTAAAATCCGTATAGCTCTTGTTGAGCGAGATTATGGCTTTGACCCGTTCTAAAATTGATAAATCATTAATATATGGCAATCGAAATCATCATTATTCTCTTTTTGATTCTATTAGGAGTGGGGCTTTTCATGGCAGAAGTATTTCTCTTACCGGGCATTACTGTGGCAGGTGTGGCTGGAGCAATTATGTTGATGGGAAGTATTGCCTACGCATTTTATTATGTAGGCGAAACAGCAGGTTATGTAACTATTGCTGCCAATGTGGTGATCACTATAGCCGCCTTTATAATCATCATGAAGTCGAATGCCCTCAATCATATTGCCCTAAAAACGGATATTGATGCAACGGTAGATCAAACCGAAATTCTGCAACTTCGGAACGGGCAAATTGGTGTTACCATGTCTCGCCTTAATCCGATGGGAAAAGCCGAATTTGATAACCAATATATTGTGGAAGTAAAATCTATCACCGGCGAATATATTAATGAAGGCGAAAATGTTGAAATCGTAAAAATAGAAAAATCAAGTATACTGGTGCAAGCCGTACATCAAACAAAAAATCAAGTAAGTATTAACTAATAATTTAGTAATTATGCCATTTCTCGTAGTTACAATTGCAGTAGCAGCATTTATACTCCTACTCATCTTCTTCTACTACGTTCCATTCTTTTTATGGATCAATGCCCTGTCGGCAGGAGTGCGTATATCTCTCGTTCAGCTATTCCTGATGAGATTGCGTAGAGTACCTCCACGTACTATTGTGTATGCTATGATCGAAGCCCACAAAGCCGGTCTCAAAAACATTACTCGTGACGAACTAGAGGCTCACTTCCTAGCAGGAGGACATGTCGAAAAAGTAGTTCACGCCCTTGTATCTGCTTCTAAAGCAAACATCGACCTGTCGTTCCAAATGGCAACTGCCATTGACCTTGCCGGACGCGATGTATTGCAAGCAGTACAAATGTCGGTAAACCCAAAAGTAATTGACACCCCTCCCGTAACTGCGGTTGCAAAAGACGGCATCCAGCTAATTGCCAAAGCCCGTGTAACGGTGCGTGCCAACATTAAGCAATTAGTTGGGGGTGCAGGTGAAGAAACCATCTTGGCTCGTGTAGGCGAAGGTATTGTATCGTCAATCGGATCATCCGAAAGTCATAAATCGGTACTCGAAAATCCCGATTCTATATCTAAACTGGTACTAAAAAAGGGATTAGATGCAGGTACAGCATTCGAGATTCTATCTATTGATATCGCCGATATCGACATAGGTAAAAATATTGGTGCAGTACTTCAAATAGACCAAGCTCAAGCCGACAAAAATATCGCTCAAGCAAGAGCCGAAGAACGTCGTTCGATGGCGGTAGCTCTCGAGCAAGAGATGAAGGCTAAAGCACAAGAAGCTCGTGCAAAAGTAATAGAAGCCGAAGCACAGATTCCTATTGCTATGGCAGAAGCCTTACGCAGTGGAAATTTAGGTGTAATGGATTATTACAAAATGCAAAATATTCAGGCTGACACCGATATGCGTGACTCAATAGCGCGTCCCGGAGGTAATACCGGCGGAGGCAAAACAGACAAAAAATAAAACACCTAACCCAAGCCCCACCCAACCTCCCCTTTGGGCAGGTTGGGTGGGGCTCGATATTCGGTCACACTAATTATACACATTAAATGAAAACAACTAACAAATTCACTTTGCTCCTGGCTTTATGTCTTTTATCAGCAGGAGTATGCGCTCAAAAAAACGAAAAACCTTGGGCTAAAGTCTATGTAAACGGAAAATTTGGTATTATCGGTAAAAATGGTACTCAAATAGGTAATCCGGAGTACGACATGATAGGTAAATTCGACAACAATGTAACTCCTGTTGTAAAGGATGGAGAAATATTCGGGTTGAATGCCAACGGGCAGAGAACTCCTTACATGCCCGAAGAAAAAGGAAAAGTATTTCCCTATGCCGAAAACAAAATTTGGGGAATCAAAACCAATAAAGGAGAGATTCTCTGTTCTCCCAAATACGATTTTATCAGCAAATTCGAAGACGACAGAGCTTACACCTTCCTGAAAGGCAAAATGGGGCTTATTACGGAGAAAGGTTCCGAATTAGTGGCTCCCAAATACAACTCGATTCACCCCTTTAATAAAGGAAAAGCCATTGTTTGCAGAGATTCTCTTTTCGGTATGATAACCGAAAAAGGAGTTGAACTGATTACCCCCCAGTATCATCACATTGAACCCATAAAAGGGGACAATTATCTGATTGTAAAAAAAGGACTTTGGGGAGCTCTCAATTCAAATGGTCACGAGACTATCGCTCCTAAATATTCGGCAATTTTTAAATGCAAAGACGGATACAAAACATTCAAAAATGGGCTAACCGGCATGATATCCGACGAAGGTAATCTAATGTTTGAACCTGCATACGATGTAGTAGGAACAAAAGATAATAATGTATTTATCGTTAGCCGAAGTGGTCTTTACGGCTTGTTGAATAAGGAGGGAAAAGAAATATTGCCCCCCACATACCAGTATATCGACAAATTTGAAGATGGTCGTGCATTTATCTTACAAAGCAATTTGTGGGGTATGATAAATACCAATGGAACAGAACTTATTGCCCCTCAATTCAACGCTATCGAAAGCGTTAAAGATGACTGCTATAAAGTTTACAAAAACGATATGCAAGGAATTCTCAACAAAGACGGAAAAATGGTTGTTGAACCAAAATATCAAGGCATAGCTATTTATTAAGTAGACTATTGTACACTCATTTTAAAGGGTAGCTAAAAAACTCCAATTTTTTTTTAACAAAAGATTGGAGTTTTTTCCGTAATTAGTCATTTATCAAAAAAACTAAGAGTCTAATATCACTTTGGGGATACCACCAATCAACAATAATCTTTTCTTTTTACAGAGTTTGTTTTGCCGATACTACTGTAACCTCCAATACACGAGTCAGAAAAGAAAATTTTTCTTTCATCAGATCATATTCGGCACCCTCGCTAAAATATTTTGCAGTTCCTGTAATGACAAAGCCTGTACCTTGATAATCTTTATATCCCAAAACCTCTCTGCTACCCAAAGCCAGTTTTATTTGGTGATCGGCTTCTGCCTCTACATTCTTTTGAGTCTTACGTAATCCGTATGCCGGAATTAAAATCCGCCCGTCTTCGGTTACCACAAGGTAAGAGTTCCACGTATTCGCAATATGCGGTTCGTCTATACCCCACGATACTATAGATACAACTCCTTCGTGATTGATTACATCAAAAAACTTCTCTGTTAGCTTTACTTCCTTATCCATAATTTTATTTATTTCTGAAAAAACTTAAGAATTACTACTTAGACTTTATTCCTTTGCCTCAAAGATACCTAAGATTGACAAAAGATAGGATAAACAATCACATAAATTACGTACATCCTTTAGCAATTAGACTTTACCCCCCCACTCTTCTGCTAAACAATATCGGCTTATTATTGTTTATATAGTATAAACTTATTCTGTTCTAATACCTTTTTCGAGTGTAAGACTAAATCTTTTTTACTCTTGAAAAGGGTTAGTATCCAATTACAAAAACAGAGAAATACCGGTACAACACACAAGGAATTAACACATTCTATTATTACTGGAATATAAACTCTAAAATAAGATATATGGACTATAGAATAGAGAAAGATACTTTGGGAGAAGTAAAAGTTCCGTTGAATGAATACTATGGAGCCCAAACACAACGTAGTATAGACAATTTTAAAATTGCTACGGATATAAACCGCATACCCAAAGAGGTGATTCATGCCTTTGCGTATCTCAAAAAGGCAGCAGCTATAACCAATACCGAGGCAGGCGTTTTATCACTCGAAAAATGCGATCTCATAGCCCGTGTTTGTGACGAAATATTGAAAGACGAGCTCGACACTTCTTTTCCGTTGGTGGTATGGCAAACGGGTAGCGGCACACAATCGAACATGAATGTAAATGAAGTGATTGCCAATAGAGGTCATGTGCTGAACGGTGGAAAACTCACCGATAAAGAAAAAATACTCTTACCCAACGATGATATAAACAAATCGCAATCATCTAACGATACTTTTCCCACAGCCATGCACATTGCTGCCTATAAAATGCTGGTGGCAAAAACCATTCCCGGAATAGAAAAACTGCGCAATACCCTCCACGAAAAGAGCAAACAGTTTATGTCGGTTGTAAAAATAGGACGTACCCATTTCATGGACGCTACTCCCCTCACTTTGGGACAAGAATTTAGCGGTTATGTAGCGCAACTCGATCATGGACTGCGCGCTATCAAAAATGCTTTGCCTCATCTTTCGGAATTAGCATTGGGAGGCACAGCTGTAGGTACGGGAATTAATACTCCTAAGAACTATTCCGAAAATGTAGCCCGAAAAATAGCCGAAATAACAGGCTTGTCTTTTGTTACAGCTCCAAATAAATTCGAAGCCCTTGCCAGTCATGATGCAATGGTAGAAGCTCATGCTGCATTAAAAACAGTGGCTGTTAGCTTAATGAAGATAGCCAACGATATCCGTATGCTTAGCTCGGGACCCCGATCGGGTATTGGGGAGATTCATATCCCCGAGAACGAACCCGGATCGTCTATTATGCCGGGTAAAGTAAATCCTACCCAGTGCGAGGCATTAACTATGATTGCCGCACAAGTAATGGGCAATGATGTTGCCATAACCATAGGCGGAGCCACGGGACATTTCGAATTGAATGTATTTAAACCCATGATTATCTACAACTTTCTGCATAGTGCACGCTTGATAGGCGAAGGGTGCATAAGTTTTAACGATCATTGTGCAGTAGGTATCGAACCGATTCCCGAAACTATAAAAAGAAATCTCGATAATTCGTTGATGCTAGTAACTGCCTTAAATTCTAAGATAGGCTATTATAAAGCCGCCGAAATTGCTCAAAAAGCGTATCAAGAAAATACGACATTGAAGCAGGCAGCTTTGGTTTTGGGATACGTTACCGCAGAAGAATTCGACGAATGGGTTGACCCTAAAAAAATGGTGGGGATAATAACTTAAAGATAGCTTACTAAAGATAGTGCTTCATCCGCTTGAAAACGTAACTTTATAAGAATATGAACAGATTAAGATATTTACATAAAAAGACTGATGAACAGCCATTACGTGATGAATTATTTACTGTAGATCAACTCGTTCAGCATGCTAAGAAACTGGCTTCGGAAGAAGTATTGACCAGTGGGCGAAAGGATAATTTTTTGCTTGAGCGCCTCAATCAAAATGACAAAATATTACGTGATTTTAATCGGTTGACACTTATTCTTAATAAGTCTGAAAACATTACACCTGCGACTACATGGGTGGTGGATAATTTTTATCTGATTGAAGAGCATATTCAATTGGCTCGTCGGCATTTTCCTAAAAAATACAGTCACGAATTGCCTTGTTTAGCAACAGGAGTATCTAAACGATTTCCGCGTGTTTATAGCATCGTCTTAGAACTATTATCTCATGTAGATGCACAAATAGATAAAGAATCACTCAAAGCATTTATCGAAGCCTATCAAACAGAGTCACCTTTGAAATTGGGCGAACTTTGGGCTGTTCCCATTATGATTCGGTTGGCTCTTATCGAAAATTTGCAACGTATTGTAAGTCGTTTACAAGAGAATCAGTCCGATCGAAATTTGGCAAATGCGTGGATCGACAAGCTTCAATCGATGGCAAAGAAAAGACCGTCGAGACTTATCGAAGTGGTTTCGGATATGGCTAAATCTAATATCCCTTTGTCGAGTGCCTTTGTATCTGAATTTTGTCAACGCCTGTCTTCACAAAATCCGATGTTGCATATAGCCCGAAGATGGCTCGAACAACGCTTGGCGGAAGACGGACTGTCTATCGAAGAACTCATACATATAGAGAGCCAGTTACAGGCAGCCGATCAATTGTCGGTTAGTCACAGTATAGGCAGCCTGCGGTTGTTGTCTGCCACAGATTGGAAAACATTTGTAGAAGCTCTTAGCCTTGTTGAGATTACCTTGCGTAAAGACCCGGCTACTATTTATCCGCAGATGGATTTTTCAACTCGTGACCGTTATCGTCACCGGATAGAGACATTAACAAAGTATTGCCGCTTTTCGGAGTTTGAGATAGCTCAACAGGTTCTAAATTTGGCAGAAAATGCCCAATCCGAACAACCAAAGGCGTTAAAAACACATGTAGGATATTATTTGGTGGGCGATGGTCAACGGCTTTTAAATAAAACGCTTAAAGTAAGAGAGCGTCTAAGTACTATCATCGGGCGAGGTATTCACTCTTTCCCGTTGACATCTTACGGAGGAGGTATTATTTTACTGACCCTGATAGGCGGAGGTGCTTTGATGGGTATCTTAGAAACTAGAGGTATATCGTTCGATAATTGGAAATCGATCCTCTTATCGGTTATATTCCTTTTGTGTGTGAGTCAGTTAGGTGTAGATTTAGTCAACTGGTTTTCGACTATACTGGTAAAACCTAAAATATTGCCCCGTCTCGATTTTTCGGAAGGCATTCCTTCCGAATACCGCACTATGGTGGTTATACCCACCATTATATCGTGTGCTAATACAGTTGACCGATTAATAGACAATCTCGAATTGCACTACCTCTCGAATAGAGACAGTCGTTTGCATTTTGCACTTCTTACCGATTTTTCCGATGCTCCGAGGGAGGTTATGGAGTCTGACAGCACTATACTCGAAAGAGCCAGATGCGGTATTGAAATTCTCAACGATAAGTACGCATCGGCTAGTAACAGTACTATATTTTATTTGTTTCACCGACCACGTCGCTGGAACGAAGGAGAACATAAATGGATGGGCTACGAACGCAAGCGTGGAAAGTTAATGGAGTTTAACGCCCTGCTTAGAGGCAAAGCTCCCACTGCTTTTTCGTTGATAGAAGGCGACACGTCTATTCTCACTTCCGTAAAATATGTAATTACACTCGATACCGATACACAATTGCCCGGCGATACTGCTTATCAATTGGTGGGAGCAATGGCACATCCATTAAATCATCCAGTTATAGATCCCAAACGAAATATAGTTGTCAACGGTTATGCCATTTTGCAACCCCGCGTATCTATCAGTTTGGTTAGTAGTCAACGTTCTATATTTACCCGTTTGGTATCGGGCGATCCGGGTATAGACCCATATACACGTGCCGTATCGGATGTGTATCAGGATGTATTTAGGGAAGGATCTTTCATCGGCAAAGGTATTTACGATATAGATGCTTTTGAGCAAGTGTTAGGCGACAGATTACCCGAAAATAAAATACTTAGTCACGATTTGCTGGAGTCTATTTATGTACGATCGGCACTTATCAGCGATGTAGAGTTGTACGAAGCATATCCTCCCGGTTACAATATTGATGCTATCCGCCGTCATCGTTGGATTCGAGGCGATTGGCAGATTATCCAATGGTTATTGCCCTACGTTCCTACATTCCAAAAGAAATGGGCAAGAAATCCGGTTTCGAGATTAGGTATATGGAAAATGGTAGACAACCTCCGCCGCAGCTTACTACCGCCAGCTTTCCTATTGTTTTTGGTGCTGTTTTGCGTACTGCTTCCTCAAAGTGTATGGCTAATGCCTTTGTTGGTAGCCATTATTGCTTTGATGCCCGTTTTGTTGAACTTCTCAACCAATCTTCTGTATAAGTCCAAAGATCAGTCCTGGTTGCAACATTTGGCAGAAGCATTCCGTAAAGGTTGGCGTCAGCTCAAACAAGTGCTGCTTTCGTTGGTATTATTACCCTACGAAGCCTATCTGAATATGGATGCCATTGTGGCTACTTTATGGCGTTTATTGGTTACAAACAGGCACTTGCTGAAATGGCAAACATCTATTGATGCTGAACAAACGGCAGGCAATTCGTTATTAGGCTATTATAAGTCGATGTGGTTTTCTCCGGTGTTTTCTGTCATTTGTGTGAGTCTTTTTGCATTTTTTAATCCGACAATTTTATTGTATTCTTTCCCTGCATGGATTGCGTGGGCAGCAGCACCTTATATTGCATGGCTGCTTAGTTGTCCGTTTAAACAATACAAACCCGAGTTTACAACCGATCAAAACTTACTCCTGCATCGTATTGCTCGTAAGACATGGTTTTTCTTCGAAACATTTGTAAATGCGAAAGAAAACTGGTTGGCTCCCGATAATTTTCAGGAAATTCCTGTTCCTGTAATTGCCTCGCGAACTTCGCCTACTAATATTGGTCTTTCGCTGTTGGCAAATCTGTCGGCATACGATTTTGGATATCTATCTGTCGGAAAAATGTTAGAACGTACCCAATTCACGTTTACCACCCTAGGAGAATTGAAAAAATACCGTGGGCATCTATACAATTGGTACGATACCCGTACATTGGAACCTCTTCCGCCGTTGTATGTATCGAGCGTAGATAGTGGAAATCTAGCCGGTCATTTGCTGGTATTAAGCGAGGGTCTCAAAGAAATAAAGGATGCACCCATATACACTCCTGTTATTTTCAGCGGACTATTGGATACCGTACGTGTAATGAAACGGTACACGGTTAAAAATCAGGAAATAGCTCAACTCGAGAAAGATTTGGAAGCAACTCCTCAAACACTGGACGAGGCATTCGTTTTATTGAAATCGGTAAAGTATCAAACTGAAAACCTAAGTGCTTCTCTCGCATTTGATAATGCAGAGGTAAAACTATGGATCGAAACCTTAAAGAATAACATAGAAGACCATATAGAGGAACTATTATATATAGCACCTTGGCTGTATATAGATCAACCGATTCCCTACGATGGATCGGACGGTAATCTGGATGAGGTTATCTCGCAGATACAAGATCTGAATAACGGACTTCCTTTACGACAAGTATCGCAATTGGATGAAACTATCTGCCCGTTGATTGAGATCACATTGATGAGACTCTCCAATTTAAAGACCCCGTCATCTAAAGATCGTGTCGTATTGTATCTCAACGCGTGGTTATCTGCTTTGCGGGATGCTGCAAGCCATGCTTCACGAAGGATACAGATTATACGGGCTTTAAAGGAACAAAGTGAGGCTTTTGCCCATATGGACTTTGCCTTTCTTTACAATCCTACAAAAAAACTGTTTGTTATAGGGTATAATGTCACAGAGCAACGGATGGATAATTCGTCGTACGATATGTTGGCTTCCGAAGCCCGTTTGTGCAGTTATGTAGCTATCGCTCAAGGGCAGGTTCCGCAGGAGCATTGGTTCTCGTTGAGCCGACTTTTGGTAGTATCGGAGGGCAAGCCTGTACTGCTGTCGTGGAGCGGATCGATGTTCGAATATTTGATGCCTCTGCTGGTGATGCCCAATTTTGAGCATACATTGCTCGATCAGACGTATAAGGTGGCTGTAAAAGCACAAATAGAATACGCCAAAACGCTTGGAGTACCTTGGGGCATTTCGGAATCGGGGTATAACCGTACCGATACCTCCCACAACTATCAATATAAGGCATTTGGCATACCCAGTTTGGGATTGAAGCGCGGCTTGTCCGAAGATCTAGTTATCACCCCTTATGCTACAGTGATGGCATTGATGGTTTCACCCAAGAAAGCTTGCGAAAACATGCAACGATTGAGCGAAACGGGTCACGAAGGATTATACGGTTATTATGAAGCTATCGATTATACGCCGCTGCACCTTCGCCCCGATCAAAAGAGCGTAAATATCCACTCTTTTATGATACACCATCAGGGGATGAGCCTTTTGTCACTAGTCAATCTGATAAAAGGAAATTCGATGCAACGACGTTTTATCGGAGTGCCTATACTCAAAGCATCCGAGTTGTTGTTGCAAGAGCGCGTACCGCATAATATTTCGGAAACTGCTATATCCGATGACTCGGAATTTGAAATGAAAGGTCTGCATCCGTTACTGATAGACAGTTCGGACGTAGTTCGCAATTTCACCAATATGGAAATAGCCCCTGAAGTGAACCTACTGTCCAATGGTCGTTATCATGTAATGATCAGTAATAGCGGAAGCGGCTACAGCCGTTGGCAAAACATAGCCATTAACCGTTGGCGTGAAGATGCTACGAGCGACAGCCTCGGTATGTTTGTTTATTTGAGGGATGTAACGACGGGCGAATTTTGGTCTACCACCTATCAGCCTACCTTGAGTAAAGGCAAAAATGATGAGGCTATTTTCACTCAGGCGTATGCCGAATTCCGTCAAAAGCAATCGGATTTAGAAATACATACGACCATATGTGTTTCGCCCGAAGACGATGTAGAGCTGAGACGTATTCGATTAATCAATCGTTCGCAAACAACCCGTACCATAGAACTCACTACGTACAGCGAAGTGGTTATTGCTCCTCAAGCAGCCGATGAGGCACATCCTGCCTTTAGTAATTTGTTTGTTCAGACCGAATTTTTGCCCGACTCTTCGGCAGTGCTTTGTACTAGGCGGGCTCGTTCCGAAAACGAGGTTCCTCCTCATTTGTTGCATTTGATGCTTGTGCCAAGTAGTCAGAAAGGTGATATTTCGTGCGAAACAGACCGGTCTGTTTTTGTAGGACGAGGGCGTACTTTGGCTAATCCGTTAGCTTTAGAAAAAAGAGGGCTACTGTCTAACAGTAGCGGTTCGGTACTCGATCCGGCTATCTCATTGCGTCGCACGGTAACTATACCTGCCGGAAAAACGGTAACGGTTTCTATCGTTCTAGGTATGGCTGAAACGCGCGAAAATGCAATGGCATTGACCGATAAGTATCAAAATATCCGCATGAGCGAACGGGCTTTCGAACTGGCTTGGACTCATAGCCAAGTGGTACTTAATCAACTTAGTATTCTCGAAATAGAGGCTCAACTATACAGTAAACTCGCAGGAGCTTTGGTATATGCCAATGCTCAACGAAGGGCTTCGCAACCTATCTTGAAAAATAACAGACGGGGGCAAGACGGGCTTTGGAGCTACAGCATATCGGGGGATACACCGCTCGTATTACTACGAATAAGTGATGCTTCGGGAACAGACTTAGTTCGTCAGCTAGTATTGGCACACGCCTATTGGCGTACCAAAGGACTGACTGTCGAATTGGTCATCTTGAATGAAGATGTATCCGTATATCGCCAATCGGTACATGATGATATAGTCAATCTTATATCATCGGGAATTGAGGCACCTCTATTGGAAAAAGCAGGAGGTATCTTTGTCCGTCGGATAGAGCAAGTTCCTCGAGAAGATCTGTTACTGTTACAAGCGGCAGCACGTGTAGTTTTGTCTGACGAATTGGGTTCTTTGGCAAAACAGCTTCAATCGCTCACTATTGCCGAATTGCAGGTTTCGGCTTTTCATCCCACTCATTCTATTGGATCGAAAGTAGAAAAAATTATACCTAAAAGAGACTTGATTTTCGAAAATGGGTTAGGCGGATTTACTCCCGACGGTCGCGAGTATGTAATTACTCTGCAAGCAGGTCAAACAACGCCCGCACCTTGGAGTAATGTTATTGCCAACCAGTATTTCGGAACGGTTATATCCGAAAGCGGAGGAGCATATACTTGGGCTGAAAATGCACATGAGTTCCGCATTACCCCTTGGAACAACGATCCGGTAAAAGATACATCAGGCGAAGCATTCTACATCCGTGACGAGCAAACTGGCGAATACTGGTCGCCTACGCCATTGCCTGCAAAAGGGTCGACCCCTTATGTGGTAAGGCATGGTTTCGGTTATACGGTATTCGAACATAGCGAAAACGGAATAGATTCGGAGTTTACCGTATATGTTGCTATGGATGCCCCTATTAAGTTTGGAGTATTGAAACTGAAGAATACTTCGGGACGAAGTCGCCGATTGTCGGTAACAGGATATTACGAATGGGTTTTAGCCGATTTGCGTCAAAAAAGTTTACTGCATGTTCAAACCGAGATAGATGTGAGAACAGGAGTACTGTTTGCCCGGAACTTCTACAATATAGGTTTTGCCGGAAAAATTGCCTTTATGGATGTGGGTGAATCTCGTACTTTAACAGGCGACAGAACCGAATTTGTGGGTCAAAACGGTACCCTTGCACAACCGGCAGCCATGAAACGTACTCGCCTTTCGGGCAAAGTGGGTGCAGGGTTAGACCCTTGCGGAGCTATGCAGGTGGTATTTGACTTAGGAAACGGACAGGAACGCGAAACACGCTTCCGTGTAGGTTTTGCTCATAACAAAGAAGAAATGCGTGACCTTGTACTGCGTTTCCGACATACGGGAGCTTCCAAAGAGGCACTCAAAGGCGTATGGAACTACTGGAATCGCACCTTGGGAACAATTAACCTCGATACACCCGATGCCTCTGTAAATATGATGGCAAACGGTTGGCTGTTGTATCAGACATTAAGCAGCCGTATATGGGCGCGATCGGGTTATTATCAATCGGGTGGAGCGTATGGCTTCCGCGATCAGTTGCAGGATGTAATGGCACTTGTGCATGCCGAACCCTCTCTTACCCGTAAACAAATCCTTAGGGCTGCCAGCAGACAATTTGTGGAAGGCGATGTGCAACACTGGTGGCATCCTCCAATGGGACGGGGTGTGAGAACTCACTTTTCGGACGACTACCTATGGCTGCCTTACGTTACCTGCCGATATGTGGCTAGTGTTGGCGATACCGGTGTTCTCGATGAAAGGGTGTCATTTATAGAAGGCAGATTACTCCGACCCGATGAAGAATCGTATTACGATTTGCCCGGACGCTCTGCCGAATCGGCTACTCTTTATGAACACTGTGTAAGAAGTATAAAATATGGGTTGAAGTTTGGGACTCACGGCTTGCCTCTGATTGGCTGCGGTGACTGGAATGATGGTATGAACCTAATCGGCGAAGAAGGTCGTGGCGAAAGTGTTTGGCTCGCCTTCTTCCTGTATGATGTATTGATTAAATTCTCTAAAATTGCCGAAGCCCGAAATGATACGGTTTTCGCCAAATATTGCTTGGATGAAGCCGAGAAATTACGAATCAATATACGAGAGAATGCTTGGGATGGCGAATGGTATCGTCGTGCTTATTTCGACAATGGAGTGCCTCTCGGCTCGAAAGTGAATGACGAATGCCATATCGATTCGCTTCCTCAAAGCTGGTCTATAATTAGTGGTGCAGGAGATATCGAACGATCGGTATTAGCCATGAAAGAGGTAGATAAACAATTGGTGAGGCGCGAAGATAAACTGATTCAATTATTTACTGCTCCGTTTGATAAATCGGATCTTAATCCGGGTTACATCAAAGGGTATATTCCGGGAGTACGCGAAAATGGAGGACAGTATACGCATGGTGCTATTTGGACAATTCTAGCTTTTGCCCTTATGGGCGAAACCGAAAAAGCATGGGAACTGTTTGGGCTACTCAACCCTGTGAATCATGGAGATACTCCCGAGCGGGCTGCTGTTTATAAAGTAGAACCTTACGTTATAGCTGCCGATGTATATGCTGCCGAAGGGCATCTTGGCAGGGGTGGTTGGACGTGGTATACTGGTTCTTCGGGATGGATGTACCGCCTTTTGGTAGAAACGCTTTTAGGGGTAAACCTGATGGGCGACAAACTACAATTACTTCCGCTATTGCCCGAAAAATGGGATACTTATAAGATTCATTATCGCTACCGAGCCACAGTGTATCATATTACTATTCTTCGGATAAAGGATGAATCATCCCCTCGCCTTGTTTTTGACGGTAATGTACAGGAAAGCAAAGATACTTTTATGATGACAGACGATCAGACAGAACACTTTGTTGATCTGTGGATTAAATAAATTGGATATGAAAATAGAGACTCAAGTTGATAGTCTCTATTTTCATATATTTCACATCACGATATAGATGAGAATTATTAATTGGCTCTTTTGGCTTTTTCTTCTGCCTCTCTAACCTTTTTTTCAGCGGCATCGGCTCTCTTTTGGGCTTCAATTGCTTTTTTTTGAGCATCGGCGGCTATCTGTTGAACCTCTTTGTTTCTTTTCTCTACCTCTTTCATTCTCATTTCCAGTTCGGCTTCACTCATTCGATTGGCAGGGTTGACATTTTTGTTTGGATCGGCAGCATTGGCAATATTCTTTAGATCTTCTATCGTAATGTCCCCCATAATTCGAAGGATAGTGGTTTCGTCATCATCCTCTACGATCATTACCATTTCCGTTTTATTAGATGTACCCTTTTTCATATAAAATGCGGTTTTGGATTCGTCGTCTTTGGTAAGCATTACAGTTTCATAGTTTCCACTATTAATCAGCTTTTCAGACACCACTTGCAGGCTTTTGGTTGCTACATCGTTTTCTGCAATATAAATTTCCAAAGATTCCATTTTTCCGGCAATATTACGGAGTTCGTCTGCTCCCGGCATATCTATCTTGGGCATCATTTTCAACATCGCCTTAGATATATAAACAACTTGGATGCCCTTTATCTTCGATAACTGATTAGATAACAAATCGTTATCCTGTAAGGTTTCGGTTGTTGTATACAAATTGGAGAGATTACTTGTGTTATTCGGATTCTCTAAATTGGCTAGGTTATCAAGCCCAGTTAAATCTATTGATGTTGATATATTCTCCAAATCTGCTAAATTTTGGTCAATACTACTTTTCATAGAATCCCAATCGATATGAATATCACTTAAGTCTATTGGTAAATTAGCCAATTCAGTTGCTATTTGAGCATGTAGCTCGTTGACCTCTATCTTCACTTCTGATTGTGCTTTACTGAAAGATACAACTGAAAGTGCAATTGCAATTAATGTTATTAGCCTTTTCATAATTTTTTATTTTTTTCTAAAATTTCATTTACTTTTTCCATTTGTTCAAAACCCTTATTTAACTTATTCGATACCAATAACAATGCTTTCTGAGTTTCGATATACGCATCTTCCGGATTCGAGTAAGTGTCTACAAGCATCGGGCTTTGGTTGCTGTTGTTGCCAAAGTAGGTAAAAATACCTACCGACAGAACAATTAAAACACTTGCTGCTATACTTATTGCCCATCTCCACGATTTTATGGATAAAACACGAAGAGGTGTTTGTTTCTCGTTTTCGTCTCTTTCCAAATTGTCGATTAGTGAGTTGAGCTTTTCCTCTAAATATAGAGGCGCATCATTCTGTTGTCCCGAATATAGTTTCAGAAATATTTGTTTCTCAGAAACCATGTCTTCGGGGATACTCTCTTCGGAAAAGAAATCGTACAGTGCTTTTTCTTCTTCTTGAGAGGTTTCTCCTTCGTAGAACGAATGGAGTAGTTCCTTTATATGCTTAATATCCATAATTGTAATTCTTAAAAAGTTCTTTGACTTTTTTACGGGCTCTCGACATCAATACTCTCACATTTACACTGGTCAAGCCCATAATTTCTTCAATTTCTTCGTTCGAATAATCATCAAAGTGCCTTAGTTTAATGATCTTTCGTTGTTGATCGGGCAAAAGATTTATGATCGTTTCTATATGTTTAATCTCGTCGATGGTGTCTATTTCGTCCGAAAGCACAAGATGGTCTGATATAACAGTGTCTTCTGTCGACTGAAACTGATGCTTCTTTTTTGCCCTTAAAAAATCGAGGCATAAATTCCGAAGGAGTACAACGCAATACGCTTCATTGTTTTCGACCTGCATAAGTTCGTCTCGTTTGTTCCATAATTTAATATATACCTCCTGCACCACATCTTCGGCATCGCAAGCATCTTCAAGAAGTCTGTATGCAACCCTGTACAGCTTTTGATGATAAGGAATATATTTTTCTTTGAATGTTATAGCATCCATTTTTTATGGAATATATTGTATGCTTAATCTTTCTTCTTTTCTCCGTATTTCTCGTTTACACCGGGTAGATCGTTTAAATCAAAATCGCCTTTTAATTTGATTATGGCAGGATCGTTTACAGAGATGATAACAAATTCTTTAATCCTGTCTTTTTTGCTTTTCGACATTATTAATACATTATCATCGTTGTCTTTTACTTTCATCAAGATTTCATATCCGTCTATCTCTAGATTCTCTATTTGTTCGGCAAATCGAAGTTTGATGTCTGTAGAACAACTTTCGAGATCCAAAACAGACATAGAACTGATTTTTTTAGTAAATCCGAAATCCTTATCATTAGGAATCAGCATTTTCATCATTGAGAATACGAATTTTCCTAGATTAACGTTTTCCGCATGCGGAGCTTTCGAAAATTCTGAAAGAATATCGTCTAGAGTTTTACTCGAAGCCGAAAGACTAATCGTAAATAAAAATAGGTATATAACTGCTTTTTTCATCATTAATGTCTCTTTATACTAAAGACGTAATACGAGAATAAAATGTTACACCCCTCAAATATAAAATTTAATAAAAATCTTTTTATCTTTGTGTGCTTAAAAGAATCAATCAAAAATTCTCCTATGCTCGAAAAGATTATTATCCTCGATTTTGGCTCACAAACCACCCAATTAATTGGTCGTCGCGTTCGCGAACTGAATACATATTGCGAAATAGTTCCTTATAATAAATTTCCTAAAGACGATCCTACAGTAAAAGGGGTGATCCTTTCGGGTAGTCCTTTTTCGGTAAACGATAAAGATGCCTTTAGTGCAGATCTTTCTGAAATCAGAAAAAAATATCCCGTACTGGGTATTTGCTACGGTGCGCAATTTTTGGCACATACATCAGCAGGAAAAGTAGAAAAAGGAGATTCTCGCGAATATGGAAGAGCGCATTTGGTATCTATGGAGCAAAACCCGTTGTTGGACGGTATAGCCAAAGGTTCGCAAGTGTGGATGTCTCATGGAGATACAATAACCGTATTGCCTGCCAATTTCGATATAATAGCCAGCACAGAAGATGTGAAAGCTGCTGCTTATAAGATACAAGGAGAACAAACTTGGGGAGTACAATTTCACCCCGAAGTATTTCACACGGTAGACGGAACCAAGCTGTTGAATAACTTTTTGAATATCTGCGGTTGCAAAAAAGACTGGACTCCGGCTTCATTTATAGAATCGACCGTTGCCGAACTGAAAGCTCAATTGGGTGATGATAAGGTTATCCTTGCTTTGTCGGGAGGGGTAGATTCGTCGGTAACTGCTGTATTATTGAATAAAGCAATCGGTAAAAACCTAACATGTGTATTTGTAGATCACGGATTGTTACGCAAGAACGAATTCGAGAGGGTTCAAAAAGACTACGAGCATCTAGGGCTAAATGTGATAGGGGTTAATGCCAAAGACAGATTCTACAAAGCATTAGCAGGTGTTACCGATCCCGAAGAAAAAAGAAAGATTATAGGAAAAGGCTTTATTGATGTCTTCGACGAAGAGGCTCATAAGCTGAAAGAGATAAAGTGGTTGGGACAAGGTACTATCTATCCCGATATCATAGAGTCGCTGTCTATTACTGGTACAGTAATAAAGTCGCATCACAATGTGGGTGGGCTGCCCGAAAAAATGAATCTTAAACTGGTAGAGCCTTTGCGTCTGCTGTTTAAAGACGAGGTACGCCGGATAGGTTTAGAATTGGGTATGATGGAACATCTTATCAAACGTCATCCATTCCCCGGACCCGGATTAGGTATTCGTGTCTTGGGAGATATTACAGCTGAAAAGGTAGAGATACTTCAAAATGCAGATGATATATATATAAAGATGCTTAACGAGTATCATTTATATGATAAGGTATGGCAGGCAGGAGCCATTCTTCTTCCGGTAAGATCGGTAGGAGTAATGGGCGATGAGCGTACTTATGAATTTACGATTGCACTTCGTGCGGTAACTTCTACGGATGCTATGACTGCCGATTGGGCACATCTTCCATACGAGTTTCTGGCAAAAGTATCTAACGAGATCATCAATAAAGTAAAAGGTGTAAACCGTGTGGTATATGATATATC
>JAVBJR010000656.1:0-3909 GCA_031546965.1 Dysgonomonas sp. | reverse complement strand
TAATTCTACTACTTTATCAATTGGATTGAAAGTTGGGTGATTATTTTGAGCAACGGAATTATCATTCCAAGTACCCGAAAAGACATTGATTGCAGATTCGTCACTAAAATTTTTAATAGCTTCAACAGATATCTGCAGAGCCTTTGCTATATTGTTTAAAAGCTCATCTTCCAATAACTCTTTTTGCTCCATTTTAGAAATGGTTTGTTGCGATATTTGTAGTTTTTCGGCTAACTCTTCTTGCTTTACGCCTAGTATTTCACGTAAGCGTTTCACGCTGTAGCCGTCATTTCTCTTTTTTGTTTCGAAAGATGTATCCATGTCTTATATCTTAGCTATTCTTAAAATCGTTTATTTTTCAAATATACAAAAATAAGCTAAGAGCTTCTTTAAAATTTAGAAAGAACGGTTGTAGGGGTGAAATTTTTTTCACCTGTTGTGTATCGGACGAAAGATTTTTCACCCTTACAACGAAAATACGTTATTGATTTCTTTTAACTACTTAATTTCATTTTTCTGAAATTTAAATAGGCTCTAAATCATAGAGTGTATTTTACTCTTGTTGTGGCGTGTTTTACAATCGGGTGGATTATTTTACATGTGGATGTTCTTTTATTTTTGTTTCGAGATTATTCTAAATAATCGATGAAAATTATAGCAATATTTTTTAGAAGCAGTATGTAGGGGCGTAAAATTTTACGCCCGATACAATTTGCCGTGCGAAAGACTTCATTATCTAATAGAATAAACAAATGTTGGAAAATATTTTACAGAAACTTTATAATGCAAAACAAACTCCCGATATTGTGCTGCTTCGACAAAAGGTTGAAAGCGTTGCCCACAAACTCGAATACCTGAAAAGTATAGAACCTAAGACAAAGGAGGATTTCGAAGATCCTCTTCTGATTCTCGAATATGTGAGGTTTACTACCGAACTGAATATCGAAATTGCCGAAATGTATATTATGGATGTGTTCGAAGAACGTTTTTAAGCAATAATTCTACCAGATATAATAAATCCATCCTTACCCTTTCATCTGTTGAATCAAAAAAGCAGTACGTTCATCTATAGCCCTTTCTATACGTTGAGCCTCGTTGCGGAACTCTTCTTCGGTGAGCGATTCTGCATTGTTGATCAGATCTTCGGATTGCATCCTAAGATCTATTATTTCTCGGTCGTTGTATATGTCTTCCAGGTCTTTTCGGGTCACGTTTGGTTGTTTTATAAACAATATCTGCAAATATAAAACATTTTTTTGTTGTGGGGGCATATTGAATACGTCCGAAAAGCAAAATGTAATTTTTATTCATCAAAACGCCAAGTCGAAAAGATACAAAGAATTAGCAACTTGCAACCAGTTGTTGGAGGTAATTGTTAACCGATTGCTTTTTTGGTTGTGTCATCTCGGCTTGGCGTTTAAAAACAGCTAATCGATTTCTGCGTTAAATTTCCACATTTTTTCGTTTTCATCAAAGGCAATCGAAAATATAATTGCCGAAGGTAGATGCAGAAACGGAAATTGCACGTTCAGCGCCAAACGGGCACCTTCTATGTTGGCAACATGGAAGTTCCAGTTGAGTATCTCGCAATAATCGTCGTTCACTCTTTCCATATCCGATCCGCGGATGGCTTCGTTTATGTCTTCAATCGTATCGATAATACCCGAATTGTCTCGCTTTTCGGTCAATTCGTTGTATTTGACCATATAACGTTTCGAAAGTTCTTCAAAGTCCATAAGTCACTTATTTTAAAGGTTTTTTGAATATCCTACTGTAGAGATGCAATGCCTTGCGTCTAATTTCTAATATTGTTTCTTTTTAGACGCAAAGCATTGCGTCTCTACCACCTGCATCGAATATTTACAGATGCAAAGCATTGCGTCTCTACATCATAGGGTGCAATCTGATGCTATTAAAAATTATAGCGAAGCTTTAATCCATACTCATTATTATACGTACGTTTTTTGAGCAATGGCTGTATGAATTCGGCAGATACAACTAAGCGAGAGGTGAGAAAGTAACCGGCTTCGACATCTAAGGGGATGTCGAGTATCTCGTTCTCGAAATTGTATGTCCATGTAGCATAATATCCTATGTATCCTTTTTTGAACCACCAATCGATATTGGGAGCGGCGGCTAATATTTTTACATCTGTACGGTCTTTGGGTCCTGCATACGAAAACCGGTATTCGACCATCAGCGACATGGTTCCTGTGGTGTTTTTACCTTCGCCTCTAAAGTAGAATACTCCAAATCCGGGCCACATTTGCCATTTTCCCGCCCCCAGGCTTTTGTCGGTTGCTGTGGGGAAGACTGCTTCGCCGCTAATTCCGCCATAGAGACGACTGTTTGATTTACTTAAAGGTACGGCATATACGTAGCGGATATTCATATCCGACATTCCAAATACGTCTTTGCCCGAAATATTGCTGTTGGCTAACGGTAAATCTAAGCGAAAGTGCGATTTTCCTTTGTAGGTAAAAACCGTACGCAGAAGATAGGTGTTGAAATAATTGCCATTCAATTGGTTCTGCCTATCGAAACGAGGGCTTGTAAAAAGGAGGTTTTTGTATGGATAGGGTAGGTACTCAACTGCCCTTCCATTCATGTAGTCTTGTGATGCAGCCCTGTTTACCGGCAAGAAAAGAGCTGCGGCGAGTGCTAGAGAGACAATTATTGCTTTTTTCATACATCTTAGTCTTTTTTAGTAAAACAAGTGAGTGGGGAAAAGGTTTAGCTACGGTTGGGGTTTTGTTTAATTGTGAGTCGAAATTACCTCATGATTTGGATCTTGCTCATTTTGAATCCGCTTTTTACGAATTTATATTATGTGATTGTATTTTTATTCATATTATTACGCTTAGGCTTAAGTTTTTCTTATACAGAACGATAAGGTTTAGTCTTTTGTTGTTGAAACAGGCTAATGATTTAAAATTTCTACTAAGTTAAAATAAAACTTGGAATTAATGTATTATTGTAGTATTTTTGCATTCGATTTCGGGATGTAGCTCAGCCCGGTTAGAGTACACGTCTGGGGGGCGTGTGGTCGCACGTTCGAATCGTGTCATCCCGACATATAAAGCCTGACTATTAATTAGTTAGGCTTTATTGTTTCCGTAATGGTTTCCGTTTTATTTGAAAAAGTAGATTTTGAGTATTCTACTCCTCAATAAGAAAGCCCCCTCTGTTTTCATTTAATCTCACTCAAATTATATTTACCTCATCTTTATAGATTCAAAATATTTGAATCCTGCAAAATATTGTATTTCTTTGTGACTAGATAAAACATCCCAATTATAGGGATTAAGAACATAGTGCTTTTTATGTCCTGTCTGTAGGAATCGGCAAAATTCAAACAAATGGAAAAGGACGGAAAAATGTACGCTGTCATGGCGTACCTATATCCGTTGTTTCCATTTAGGTCTCTTTGCCGAACCTCTACAAACCACCGTGATATTAGGTACGCTTCTTTGTTTATTAATTTAAAAACAAAAATATGACAGCTACAAACAAATCTAAATGGTACGATAGCAAACCGCTATTAATTATCCTGCTCTTCATTTTGCCACCTTTAGGTATAGTAGGAATCTTTAAGCGAAATTCCGTAATATGGAAAAAGATCGCATATATTTTAGTTGGTATAACCTCCTCTATATTTTTATTTTTTCTTACAATAGGCTTAATAGGCATTATTTTCTTCCCCATAGATTATTTTAAAGAAGGAAATACGTATTTCGATAAAGGGCAATATCATAAGGCTGTGGAGAATTACAATAAAGTTCCTAAAGATAATATTCACTACATAGATGCACAAAGCCAACTAACCACAATAAAGCAAATATCCGATTCTCTAGCTACACAAAAACAAATGGAACTTGAATCTATTGAATTAGAGAAACAAAAACAACT
>JAVBJR010001222.1:0-16671 GCA_031546965.1 Dysgonomonas sp. | reverse complement strand
AAAAACAACAAAATTAGAAGTTATGAGCCGGTTTCAATATACAAAGAGAAACTTAGAATTGCTTGAGCCGTATGAGCGGAAACGCTCACGTACGGTTCTTAGGGGGGAAGACGGCAGCAATGCTGTTGACCTACCCGATAGACCAAGCGACTTGAGCCAACGCGATGGCAGGGCAATTCGTAAAGGAAATGAGATTGCTAAGTTGTATGCAGACAATAAAGTAGATGTGGTTATTTATGCTGTGGAGAAAAGCCTCGATTCGTATAAGTTTAACCTGCTTCAAAATAAACAGTTATTTATCAATCAATTAAAAACGAACAATATGGGTAGCCGTACCATTGACGAGGGTAGTTTGGATGAAAGTTCAGGCATGAACTTTTCGGAATACGTGGCAATACTTTCGGGCAATACCGATCTGTTGGAGAAAGCTAAGTTGGAAAAGAAGATTACATCGCTCGAAAGTGAACGCCAGGCATTCAATAGAAGCAAATCATCGGCTATCTACAAATTTGAGGATGCCAACCGAACCATTGACAGTAATACGGAAATGATAGCAAGAATAACCAAAGACCTAACCTCTTTCAATTCAAAAGTACAGATGGATAAAGAAGGCAATAAACTCAATCCGATTAAACTGGATAATTTGACCACAAGCGACCCTAAATCAATAGGAACCAAACTGAACCAACTCGTAGATAATGCACGAACTAATGGAGAATACTTTAAAATCGGAGAGTTATATGGTTTTAAAATCCTTGTCAAAACAGAAGAGAGCCAAAAGGAAGGTTCGATTTTCAAGGACAATCGCTTTTTTATTGAAGGAGAAGGGAATATCAAATATAATTACAACAACGGTCATATCGCTACCGACCCGAAATTGGCAAGCCTGAATTTCTTGAATGCGTTGGAACGGATGCCCGGATTACTCCGGAAATACCAATCGGAGAATGAAAATCTTTCAAAAGATATTCCTATTCTAAGAGAAGTAATGACTGCTAGTTTTAAGAAAGAACCGGAACTGAAAGAACTCAAATTACAATTGGATTCACTGAACAGACAGATCAATCTGACGTTGGCCGTAAAAGAAACACCGGAACAGGCTAACATCCCAAAAACTGTTACATCGGATAACTCTATAAATTTAAACCCACCTGTTTTTCAGCCATTTAATAGAGGTCTGAGAATCTAAGTTCAATAGAGTAACTTTTATATACGTAAACAATCCCTTCAAATAAACGGAATTTGGAGGGATTGCTTTTATGTAATTATTGGACTAAGTGAGAAGTATATTATGTATAGTTTATTTGTTTTATCGAACAGGGGTAACCTTTATGTGGTGCAAAGCGATAAATTGCTCCACATCCGACTTCAAATAATAGATTTTCTTTCCATTTTTTTGATAAGGCAGCAGTTTTTCACTTCTGTATTTTTGTAGAGTACGTTTGCTGATCTTTAAGAGTTGGCATATATCCTGGTTGTCAAACAGATTAGTTTCTACTGTCACATTTTGGAATTGGTAAAGTTTTTCCAAATGATCCAGCTTCGTAATAATCTTCTTTATTCCCAAGTCAAAATATTCTTTATCTATGGTCATGGCTATCAACTTTAGTTGGGGTTAAGGTAAGTTGAAATTTAGAGCGTAATTCCTCCACCTGCTTGATAGAACAGGATAAAAGTTTGTTTTTTATAAGTTGCTCAATATCAGAAAACAAATAGATGCATTTTTTTCCTTCAAAAGTATATCGTATTTTCTTTTCTTTCCTAAGTCGGGATAGAGTTCGAGGACAAATATTTAACAATGCACAAACCTCTTCAGTATCCAGTCGGAGATTTTCGAACGACACATTCGTCTTTTTGGATTTACAGATATGTTGGAATATCTGATCTATTTTATTGGCAAGTTCAATATATGCTTTACTTTCAATTGTGATTATTTCCATTTTCATTATATATTAATAATTCAATGGCAAAGATTCTAATTACAAAAATAACAAATACAACACTGTGGTAACACATGGGTGTATTTTTAACTTTTAGAGTTTGTGTCAGAGTGAATAAAATTTCATATATTTGAAATGAATAAGTTGATTGACAAGCGCTAAATTGACAAGCATTACCAAATCGTTACCCAAGGTAAAAGAATATTCTGTGATTCATTGATTAATAGATGAATGGGGTTGAATTTGCGAATCCCGTCCAGACCGCAATTTTTTAGACAAATTAAAGAAACCCTCTAAAAATCAATGTTCGCAACTTGGGGAAGCAAATAAGCTTAAGCTCGTTACCAAAGCGTTATCAAAAGAATAAAATAAAGTTTTAATTCATTGATTTTAAGAGAGATAATGTCTAAAATTCTTACCCTGGTGAGACAACAATAAAAACCACTGATTATTATTTTAATAATCGGTGGTTTTTATTATGTTCCACGAATGGGATGAACAAAAAACAATTGGCTTTGTTTTCTTAAAAAACATGAGATGCAAAATATAGAATATAAACAAAAGAATACCGGACTTTTACGAGCCACATCAATTCGACTTATTCTCATTCTTAGCTTCTCTTTATTCGGAGGTAGTTTATACGCCTCAGAAAATACAGACTCGATTTCCGATTCCTCGAAATGGAATCTCAATGCACAGCTTTATTCGGTAATTCCATCCTCAGGTAATACTACACTCATGCCGGTTCTTACAGCATCAAAAGGGCATCTCTATTTGCAGAGCAGGTATAATTACGAAAGCTTCCATACATTCTCTGCCTCCGTTGGTTATATCTTGGAGGGTGGCGATAAACTATCTTATCAAATAACACCCATTATTGGGGGAATGATTGGGCATACAACAGGTCTTCTGCCCGAGATAAGTTTCAATATCAACTATCGAAACTTTAGTCTCAGCAGCGATTCGGAATACCTTATCAACGTAGAATACCCCAGACTAAACTACATAAGCACATGGAATGAATTTACTTATAATCTGGATTGGTTTTATGCCGGAATAGCCGTGCAACGTTCCCGAATAGTTAATACCTATCTGGACATACAAAGGGGAGTAGTTGCAGGGGCAAGCGTCCATAAAATTACATTTATGGGTTATCTATTCAATTTTTTAAACAGCCAACACGACATGTATGGGATGCTGGCTGTTGATGTCGAATTTTGATTTCTTTACAACACTTTTGCCGGAGCTCCTCTAAAAATAGTATCACGAGGCAGAGTTTCACTTTTCATCAAGACCGAAAGAGGCTCAAGAATCGAATTATCCTCCATTTTTGAATCATAGAGCACTACAGCCATTCCTCCTACACTGCAATTGTTGCCGATAGTTACATTCGACATTTTCATTACCCTGTCTTCAAAAAGGTGAGTCTGCAAAGTACAATTATCATTTACTACCGAATAATCGCCAATATTCACTAGGTCGAACTCCGTAGTTTGAGTAGTATAGATACATGCCCTTTTTCCGATTTTGCAACCCAGCAAACGCAAAGGTATCTTTATGAAAGGAGTTCCGGTAAGCATATTCAAGAAGAATAAAACAAGAAAGTTTTCATAAATACCCGTAATCAATTCGCTCCGCCATACATAATGACTCCACAGCGGTTTGTTGGATGGCTTGTATCTGCCAATAATCAACCACTTCAAGAGAACTGTTACTAATGTTCCTATAGCAGCAGCCCCCAAGTATAAAAAGGGAAAGACAAGGAAAAGCTCTACCAAGTCTTTTTCCACTTGCAGATAAGAAACCACATTGGTTATTAATGCAGCTAGCAGGATAAAAAAGGTCGCCGGCAATATAACCCGAAAGAACTCAATAAGATACCTAAGCACAAATAACTTTCGGGGAGGATTATAAGTCTTTTCAGCCGAAAAGTCATGATTAATGTCCCGTTGAGGCAGAAAAACCGCAGGAGAGCCAAACCACGAAGTACCATCTTTTGCCGGAAGATTTTGGGGGCTTATCTTAGATAATACTCCTACCAACACATTATCCCCCAAAGTAGTTGCCGGGCTAATGACAGCACTGTTTCCTACAAACGTACGGTTTCCGATGTATGTTTTAGCAATAGTAATGTAGCCATCTCTTACATGCGATGCTCCCACCGAAACCGAATCGGCAAGAAAGCACTCGTCGCCCATGACCAATAAATCGGGCGAAATAAATTCGACAGTAGAAATCTCGACCCGCTTACCCATCTTTACTCCCAATAATCTAAACCATAATTGGAGATAAAGGGTAGTATAAAGTGTTCCGATTACTTGCAAACTCAACTTCATCAATTGATCGAAAAACCATTTTTTATAATAGAAAAAACTATCAATCGGATATTTGCCCTCTTTGAGATTACCCAACAGAAGCCATTTGATAACGGCAATAATTAAGGTAAGCAGGAAGATGAACGAAACACCTACAACAATTGTCAACCACAGGAATTTGTAGTCACTCGAATACGAATCTAAGTGCGTAATAAGCATCATTCCCGGGAAATAAGCAATCATGGTAATCAGAGGAATAATAAATACACTAATCAGAAATAATAGAGTGTTTTTAGGATTCCAAAGCTTACGGGTTTGCGGCTCTTTATTCGTTGAAATCCTCGTTGCAGGCGATCCACCCCAGTTTTCGTTTGCAGGAATAACAGCTCCCTCCGAAACCAAAGTAAGGTCTTCTACCGAAGAGTTTTTTTCCATTCTAGAATTATGAGATATACTGCACCGAGTGCCGATAAACGCATTGTCTTCGATATCTATTCGTCCGATGTGTATATACCCGTCCGATATGGTATAGCCTCTCAAATGTGTATCGGTACAAATGCTTACATTTTCGCCAACATTTGTCAAATCATAAACAGAAACCGATGATGTATTGACATAGGTATTTTTTCCGATTTTTGCACCCAGTAGCCGAAGAAAAACATTCATCAGAGGAGTTCCTGTAAAATATATCAGTGGGCAAATGTGTACCACTTTATCAACTAACCAAAATCGGAAATAATAAGATCCCCATAATTTGTATTTCCCTTCTTTTATCCTTCCGATAACCATCCATTTCAAAGCAACGGCAAACAGCGAAAGGGCAGGAAGCAGTGCAAAATACATAGATAACATCATACTTAACGAGAACCAAAGTTCGCCCGTACCCTGGTAATAATATGAGTAAACAAAAAATGGACCCAACCATTCTATCCCAAAAAGAAGAGCAATAAAAAGCATGGTTATCCCTTGACAGAATGAGCAGAAATAATAACTCCACGTGGATGGTATATGTACTTCCCTCTCTTTTTTAGCTTCTTTTGTTTTGCTTTGTATATATTTATTATTGAGCTCGTTTGCCAAGTCTGCAAGGGTGGGATATTTATAAATATCTACGACCGACATACTTTCGAACATCGGATTTGCACGCAACTCAGAAGTTATAATGGCAGCCAAAAGTGAGTGCCCGCCCAATGCTTCAAAGAAATTATCGTCCATTGAGATATCTTCCCTTCGGATATTTTGGGCAATTACTTTCACCAATGCACGTTCCAAATCGGTAGAAGGAGGTATAATTTCTTTGTGAGAAGAAAACGAAAGAGGCATCTGCGGTTCAGGAAGTTTCTTGCGGTCAATTTTCTGACTGGAAGTCATCGGCAAAAACTCAATAACATCCAAAGTAGAAGGAATCATGTAATAAGGCAATTTGAGGCGCATCAAGTTGGTGATACCTTCCCTGTTAATTTCCTTTCCCTCTTCAACGACCACATAAGCAGCCAATTGCTGTGTTGATGTATCTAAATTGACGGCTGCCGCTTGAATACCATCATAGATAGTAAGCAGCCCCTCTATTTCTGCCAATTCGACTCTAAAACCTCTGACTTTTACTTGTGCATCGGCTCTGCCTATGAAGATAAGATCGCCTGCATCACTGTATTTGGCAATATCACCGGTACGATAATACCGTTCGTTAACGCCCTTGAATTTATCGGTTTCTACAAACTTTTTAGCTGTAAGTTCCTCTCGGTTGAGGTATCCTCTAGCAATACTTTTGCCACCGATTAAAACTTCGCCTTCTGCACCTTCTCCAACTAAATTCAATTCTTCGTCTACTAACAAAACGTCGTATCGAGGCATTGCCCGTCCGATGGTAACAGGTTCTGATTTGTTAAGCAAGGCATATGTTGCAATAACGGCTGCCTCTGTGGGTCCGTATGTATTGTAAACCGATCTGCCCTCCTTACACCATCGATGCGAAAGGTCTGACGGGCATACTTCTCCACCGAATATCAGTATTTTGAGGCTGGAAATATCTTCTTTAACTGTGAGTAATAGGGTAGGGGTACACGACAGGAAATCTATCTTCAATTGATTCAAGATTGACGAAAATTTATCTCCCGATCGCATGATCTCAAAAGTTCCTACAACCAATGTGGCACCCACCGAAAGTGTAACCCAAATTTCTTCTACCGAAGCATCAAACGAAATAGAAAATCCCTGTAAAGACCTAAATGTGTGATCTATAGGATAAATATCTAATGCACTTTGAATATAATTGATCACATTGCGATGCTCCAAAAGTACCCCTTTGGGATTTCCTGTAGTGCCCGAAGTATAAATAATGTAACAAAGGTCGTGAGTCGATCGGTTCACCACCTCCGGTTTTGTTTCAGGATAGCGATTTAGTTCGTCCAACTGTTGGTCTATATTAAATAACAGGTGGTTATTTAATTGAGAACCAATTCGCTGAAGTATTTCGTCGTCTGTAATAATCAATTTGGCACCCGAATCTTCCATAATGTAATTGACTCTTTCTGCCGGAATCTCGGGATCGAGTGGAATATAAGCTCCGCCCGCTTTGAGTATGCCAATCATGGCAATATACATTTCGGCACAACGGGGTAGAAGTATTACTACTTTTTCTTCGGGAGCCACTCCATGCTGTTTTAGGTAATGAGCCAACCGGTTAGCCAAAGTATCAGTTTGTGCATAAGTAAACTTTTTTTCGCCTTCTTCAATGGCAAGGGAACCCGGATACGCTTTTGCTGATTTTTCGAAAAAACAATCCAATAAAACAATATCATCCATAAGTAAAATACACTAAATATTTAAACGAAAGCTCACATACTACATTCAATATTTTTCGGATTTTGGAAGGCAATTAAGATATTATACCTGTTTCCTGCAAAAAGAGAAAAATTCGATCACAAATGTATGAGATTAGCATTAATATTGGCTATATTTTTTGTGTAAAAAAAGTCAATTTATAGCTATCATTTTCAGGCTATTAATTACTTGTTTTGTTTTCTTTTTGTTAGGAATATTCAAGGATTTTAACTAGGCTAAATATTTTTTTCTATTTTCAAAAAACACACTCTATAGGGCATATCTACACTAAAATATTATTAATGAAAGAGAATGTTAAATGCCAAAAGTTTTTCATCTCATTTTTTCTATGTAAT
Source organism: Dysgonomonas sp. (assembly GCA_031546965.1). Classification (GTDB taxonomy): domain Bacteria; phylum Bacteroidota; class Bacteroidia; order Bacteroidales; family Dysgonomonadaceae; genus Dysgonomonas_A. The sequence continues at coordinate 9,237 of JAVBJR010001222.1, read as the reverse complement.
TTTATCTTAATTTTATCGGTCTAATTGGGTGATGTGTTTAAGCAAACCTTATTAAAAAGTATTAATTTTGATCGTAGGAATTATTGAATAACGTTCATAATATACAACAATGAAACCAATAAGAGATATACAAAATATAGATGACATTAAAAAAATGGTCAATACATTTTATGCTAAGGTGCAAAAAGATGAATTGATTGGACCTATCTTCAATGATAAGATACAAAACCATTGGGCAGAGCATTTAGAAAAGCTATACTCTTTTTGGCAAAGTATTCTGTTGGATGAACGCACTTACGCAGGGCACCCCTTTCCACCACATGCACAATTGCCTATTGAGAAAGAACATTTCGATAGATGGCTGTCTCTTTTTGTAGAAACCGTAGATAACCTTTTTGTAGGAGAAGTTGCCAATGAGGCTAAATCGAGAGCTTATAAAATAGCAGATGTATTTCAAGGAAAATTAAACTATATCCATAAAAAAGAAGGAGATAAACCTTATAGTATAGACTAAATTGCAAGAGCGATCTTATAAAAGACAACCCCTGAAAATTCGGTATTTTCAGGGGTTGTTTTTGTTTACTTTTTTATTTCTTAGAATTTTTCGTCTTTAGAAAAAGAGTAGGGGAGGTCGCTGTCATTAATACCCCTTTGTTTATTGGGAGTTGGCGACATTTTATATACTATCGAAGCTCCATTCATCAATTGAGTGTGAGTTAAATAGTTTTTGGTGTAAGGCTGCCCATTTACCGTCATTGTTGAAACGTATACATTGTCTTTGCTATTATTTCCGGCTTTAATAATCACCTGTTTTCCATTCTCAAGATTCAGCTTAACGCTCTTGAATAATGGAGACCCTAGCACATACTGATCTGTACCCGGACATACGGTGTAAAATCCTAAAGCTGAAAACACATACCAAGCAGAAGTCTGACCATTATCTTCGTCTCCGCAATATCCGTCGGGAGTAGCAAAATAAAGCTTTTTCATAATCTCACGAGCTCGGTATTGAGTTTTCCAAGGTTCTCCCGAATAGTTGTACATATATACCATGTGTTGTATCGGCTGATTACCATGTGCATAATTACCCATATTCATTATCTGCATTTCACGTATTTCGTGTATTACACCACCGTAATAACTATCGTCAAATAAGGGTGGTACATTAAATACTGAATCCATCATAACATTAAAACCTTTTTTGCCACCCATCAAATCTATTAATCCTTGAGGATCGTGAAATACCGACCATGTATAGTGCCAACTGTTTCCTTCGGTAAAAGCATCTCCCCATTTAAGCGGGTTGAATGGAGATTGAAATTTTCCATCTTCGTTTTTACCTCTCATCAGTTTGTGTTCGGGGTCAAAAAGATTTTTGTAGTTCATGGCTCTTTTGGCAAACACATCAGTTTCTGTTTTAGGACGATTGAGTTTCTTGCCCAGTTTGTAAATAGCCCAGTCGTCGTAAGCATATTCTAACGTGCGTGCTGCACTCTCGTTGATGCCTACATTATAAGGCACATATCCCAATTTGTTATAATAATCGTATCCAAGTCGTCCGGTAGAACTTACTTGAGGATGCACATTATTTGCTCCGTGTACAACGGCTTGCCAAAGAGTCTCGATATCATATCCTCTCAATCCTTTCAAGTAAGCATCGGCTACTACGGATGCCGAATTATTGCCTACCATGCAACCTCTGTGACCGGGGCTTGCCCATTCGGGTAAGAATCCGCTTTCTTTGTAAGTATTAGCTAATCCTTCCTGTATTTTTGTATTCATAGAAGGATACATCAGGTTTAGGAATGGAAACAAACAACGGAATGTATCCCAAAATCCGGTATCGGTAAACATATATCCGGGAACTACCTGCCCGTTGTAAGGGCTGTAATGCATGGTTTTTCCGCTAGCATCCACTTCGTGGAATGTGCGAGGAAAAAGAACCGAACGGTATAAGCACGAATAAAATGTGCGTAAATTATCTATATTGTCATCCTCTACCTCTATCTTGCCCAATACTTCGTTCCACGTTTTCTTACCGGTTGCTTTTATAGTTTCGAAGCTGTTATTGCCCAGTTCTTTCAGATTTAATTCAGCCTGTTCGGGGCTGATAAACGAAGATGCAATTCGAGCATGTACCATTTCGCCTTTTTTAGTTGAGAATCCGATAATAGCACCCGAATGATCGGCTTTGGCTTCGGTTTGTTTCTCCATAATTTTTTGATCCGCCACTGCCGATACATAAGTAAAAGGCTTGTCGAATACAATAACAAAGTAGTTTTTGAAGTTATCAGGAACCCCTCCACTATTTTTAGTTGTGTAGCCTATAATCTTGTTTTCCTGTGGAATAACTTTTACATACGACCCCTTGTCGAAAGCATCTATGGTTACGAACGAATTTTTATTCTCCGGAAATGTAAACCGGAACATAACTGCTCTTTCAGTTGGAGCAAATTCTGTGACCACATCGTAGTCGGCAAGATAAACCCGGTAATAGTAAGGTGTTGCACTTTCGGCTTTATGAGAGAACCAACTAGCTCTTTCATTTTCATCAAAAATGGCTTTACCCGTGGTAGGCATTATAGAAAATTGTCCATAATCGTTAATCCAAGGACTAGGCTGGTGCGTTTGTTTAAACCCTCTTATTTTCTCGGCACTGTAATTATACGACCATCCGTCGCCCATTTTGCCTGTTTGGGGCATCCAAAAATTCATTCCCCATGGCATAGCAATTGCCGGATAGGTATTTCCGTTGGATAACGAATGTACTGATTGTGTCCCCACCAAAGGATTGACATAATCAACCGGATTTTTGGTGCCAACAGCTTGTATTCCACAGACACACAATAAGAAAAAGAACAGGTAAAAGCTTACTCTCTTCATGATTTGTTAGTTAGATTAATTTTGTTTTTCACATCCCAATTACAAAATGTATTAGACAAGTTGAGAGTGTGTATTGGTTTTGGTAGCAAAATTAGTATAAATAGCCAAAAGAACTAAAGTAATAGAATATATCTATGTCTAGTCTTGGGTGTGGCATAATCATCAGATATGATTGCTTTTTTTGATATTTTGTCAGATTTTCAATAAAAAAATAAAAAGAAAGAACCTATTGGTATGTTTAAAAGTAAGGGAGTTATGTGCTGAAAAATGTTTTTTGTGCAAACGTTTGCATAACAAAAAGCTTGTTTTGTTTGTTATAATATAAAATAATACAACTCCTAGATATCATATTTGTAGTATGATTTGGACTTGTTAAAAATAATGAAACAGGTTTTATCCATGAAATTAATAACATATTAATGTTGATCTTAATAATAATTTGCACATGAAAGAAAAGGTAAGAAAAAGTTGTGTGTCGATGTTTCTCATCTGTTTGATGGGGATATTGTCATTCACAACAGCGTATGCCCAAGGTGGTTCCGCCGGAACTATCAGCGGAAATGTAAAAGATGCACAGGGCGAAGCTATTATTGGAGCCAGTGTTACCGTAAAAGGAGCAACCACTGGTACAGTAACAGACTTAGATGGTAATTTTCAAATTAAAGCCTCGGCAGGCAACACCCTTGTTATCACCTATGTAGGTTATAAAGCGCAGGAAGTTGCTGTAGGAAATCAAAGGAATATCAGTGTAGTTATGCACGACGATACCGAATTACTCAACGAAGTAGTGGTAATCGGTTATGGTAGTGTCAAGAAAAATGATGCTACAGGATCGGTTGTTGCCATCAAGATTGATGACAAAGACAAGGGCTATGCCACAACAGCACAAGACCTGTTGGCAGGTAAGATAGCCGGAGTTTCGGTTACATCAGCCGGAGGTCGTCCGGGCGATGGAGCATCAATCCGTATTCGTGGAGGTGCGTCATTATTGGCAAGTAACGATCCGTTGGTAATTATCGACGGGGTTATTATGAGCAACGATCTACCTGGATCGTCTAACGTATTGAGTATGGTGAATCCTGCTGATATCGAAACATTTACTGTATTGAAAGATGCTTCGGCTACAGCAATCTACGGGTCGAGAGCATCCAATGGTGTGATCTTGATATCAACTAAAAAAGGTACAGGAGGTCAAATGAAAGTTTCATATAATGGAAGTTTCTCGTTAACAACAAGACGGAACAGCGTAGATTTGTTGACCGGTGACGAATACCGCGATTACATTAAAACACGCTTTTTAGGCGACGACAATTATACTAAAGTTACATCTAAACTTGGTGACCAAAATACCGACTGGCAAGACGAAATTTACCAAACAGCGTTTAGTACCGACCATAACGTAAGTGTGTATGGTGGTATTGGTAAACACCTACCTTTCCGTTCATCTGTTGGTTATACCGACGAAAACGGTATCCTTAAAACTTCGCAAATGCAAAGGGTAACGGCTAGTTTGTCTTTGACTCCGTCTTTCTTCGACGATCATTTGAAGTTGAATATCAACGGTAAAGGTATGTACTCTAAAACCCGTTTTGCAGATACAGGTGCTATAGGTTCGGCAATAAGTTTCGACCCAACTCAACCTGTGAAAAACGGAAGTATGTGGGGCGGATATTATACTTGGACTACCGATGCGGGAAAACTTGCTCCGATAGCCGGAAAAAATCCGATGGCTATTTTGGAAATGCAAGATAACACGGCAGATGTGCGCAACTTTATCGGTAACGTGCAGGCGGATTATAAACTCCACTTTTTTCCCGATTTAAAATTGAATCTGAATTTGGCGATGGATGTGGCTACAACCGATGGTACCGACTATAAAGACCCATTTAATCCCACAGTTTATCAAGAAGATCCTACAAAGGGTGGTTCGAGAAAAAACTTCGAAAACTTTAGAAACAATCAGTTGATGGAGTTTTATGCTCAGTACACCAAGGATGTAGCATCTATAAAAAGTAAATTCGATGTGATGGGTGGTTACTCATGGCAACACAATAAAAAAACAAGTGACGAAGATTTATGGTATGTTTCTAAAGAAGATAATTCAAATTTAGGTCCAATTAATGCCAATGTCGATGGTTCACCCAAAGATGCTTATGATTTCAAGGAAAACTACTTGATCTCATACTTCGGACGTTTCAACTATACATACAACGATAAGTATCTGTTGACATTTACAATTCGTAGAGACGGTTCGTCGCGCTTCACCGAGGAGAATCGTTGGAGTGTATTCCCATCAGTAGCGTTGGCTTGGAAAATGAAAGAAGAGACATTCTTGAAAGATGTATCGGCATTGAGCGATCTTAAACTTCGTTTAGGATGGGGACAAACCGGGCAACAAGATCTAGGTGACGAGTATTTTTATCCCTCCAGACCATTTTACCAGAGTGGTAAAGGGCAAGCCTATTATCCAATGGGATTGAATCCTGACGGATCGGTAAATTGGACTAATCTAATGAAACCAACCGGTTATAATCCTGATTTGAAATGGGAAACAACCACTACTTGGAATGTTGGAGTTGATTATGGTTTCTTGAACAATCGCATCAATGGAGCGTTGGATTTCTATGCTCGCAAAACAACCGATTTGTTGAATAGAGAGGCTCCCGTAGCTGCAGGAACAAGCCCTGTGGAAAGATTAGCTCAAAATATTGGAACAATGGAAAACAAAGGTATTGAGTTCTCTATCAATGCACGCCCTATAGTATCTAAAGATTTCGAGTGGCAAGTAGGATTCAATATAGCTTACAATAAGAGTGAGATTACCAAATTGGTTAATAGCCAAGCCGCCGATTTTTCGGGGTATCACTTTAGCTCTACAGGTGGTGATGGTGGACAAAATGCCCAAGTGAATATGACAGGATATGCTCCTCGCACATTTTATGTGTATGAGCAAGTATATGACAATAACGGAAAACCACTCGAAGGAGTATACGTAGACCGAAACAAAGATGGTGTAATTAGCGATAAAGACTTGTATTATTCTAAGAAGCCCGATGCTGATGTACTGATGGGATTCAATAACAAATTTTTGTATAAAAAATGGGATTTAGGTATCAATGCCAGAATTTCTTTAGGTAATTATGTATATAACTCTACGGAAGCAAATAGTGCAGATGTTAGTTTAGGACAAATCTATGCAAATAGTGCTTTCTTAACAAATAGACCACAAATGGCTTTGGAAACTAATTTCCAATCGAAACAAGCATTGTCAGACTATTATGTACAAAACGCTTCGTTCCTAAAAGTGGATAATATTACGCTAGGTTATACAATCAACAAATACATTCGTGTATATGGCTTGGTACAAAACCCTATTGTTATAACTAAATACAAAGGATTAGACCCCGAAGTTTTCGGAGGAATGGATTACAATTTCTATCCAAGACCTCTTGTGTTTATGGCTGGTGTTAACTTGAATTTTTAAAAATTGAGGACTTATGAAAGATTTAGTAATGAAAAGAAAAAAACTATTATATGCCCTGCTGGCTATTGTTTTGATGATACCGGCTACATCGTGTACCGATGATCTGAATACAACACCCAAAGGACCCAATGTGGCACTCGATGCTTATTCGGATGCTGCAAACTACCCGAGGTTGGTAGCTAAAGTATACTCAGGTTTTAGTAAATTGGGTATCACCGGACCCGATGGAGACGGAGATATACCATCGTCAGCCGATCAAGGAAAGACAACATTCCTAAGAACCTATTTCAATATACAGGAGTTGACTTCGGATGAGGCAAAATGTGCATGGAATGACATGGACGAAAAAAACTATTCGCAAACATTGCTCTCCACCGACAATTATATCGGGTATATGCTTTACCAACGGTGTATGATGAACATTGTATTTGCCAATGAATTTTTGAAAAATACGCAGCCTGCTAAAGTAGAAGTAGCAAATTTGGATCGAATGAGAGCCGAAGTGCGTCTTTTGAGAGCGATGAATTACTTCTTCCTGTTGGATGTATATGGAAATCCGGGTTTGGTAACAGAAAACGATCCGGTAACTTATCTTCCTAAACAATTGGGTAGAGAAGGTATGTTCAACTGGATAGAAACTGAACTGCTTGATATCGAAAATGGTCACTTGCTGAGAGATCAGTCTGCTACAACATACGGCTTGGTAACTAATCAGGTATTACAAACCGTTTTAGCCAAAATGTATATCAATGCTCAAGTTTACACAGGTAAAGCCCGTTGGAACGATGCGTTGACGTATGCTAAGAAAGTAACTTCGTTTTCGGGAGTACAATTAGAGGGTACTTATCAAAACCTTTTCTGTGCGGATAACCACAAATCGAAAGAGATTATATTGGCACTTCCTTACGACAATACATTCGCTACCGATTGGGGAGGGATGGTATTTGTAATGGCTTCGTCTACAAACGGTGATATGCTCAGTTTATTAGACTTTACAGCATCGTGGAGTGGAAACAGGGCTACTCAACAATTGACAAGTCTATTTGCTTCTAACGATAAACGTGCTTTGTTCTTTAAAACAGATCGTGATCAAAATATGACCGAACTGGGTAGTTTCTCAAAAGGATGGTCGGTAATGAAATTTACAAACAAAGAATCGGATGGAGCACCTAATTTTCATGGTGCCGGACAATGGGTAGATACCGATTTCCCTCTATTCCGTTTAGCTGACGTAGTACTTATAGAAGCCGAAGCCGAACTCCGATTGGGTAATACAGCAAATGCTCTTATTGCATACAATAGAGTACATGCTGATCCTAGAACAGGTTTAAGCCCTGCAACAGCTATTACATTGCAAGATATATTGGATGAAAGAGGACGCGAGTTGTATTGGGAAGGACAAAGAAGAACCGACCTCATCCGCTTTGGTAAATTTACCAAAGGATACAATTGGGCTTGGAAAGGTGGAGTACAAAACGGTACAGATATAGATGATAAATATAATCTGTTCCCCATCAGCACAACTCACCTTACAGGTAATCCTGAGTTGAAGCAAAATGAATTGTATAGATAATAAAGAAACAGCTAAGTAATTATGAAAATAAAATATATATTATTCTTAATGTCTGTTATGTTTGCCTTTGCATCATGTAACGACGACTCGGAACCCGCTTTGCCTCAATATAAAGCGTCGGAATTGAACCAACATCCGGCTAATGATACTTTAATGACATTGGAGCAAAAAAATGAAACCAAAACTTTATTCACTTTAGGGTGGAAAGCATATACCCAAAAAGATCTTTTGGTAGGAGCAGTATCTTATGTGATACAAGTAGATTCGGTAGGACGTGATTTTGCAAATGCGAAAACGATAACAACTATTCAAGGAAAACAGGAAGACACCGAGTCTTCTAATTATACCACTTCCCTTACCGTTGCGGATGTAAATGCGATACTTGTTAATAGTTTACATTTGCCGGTTGCTACTGTCTCTAGTGTAGAGTTTCGTGTAATTACCCGTGTGGGTAATGTAAACGTTGCTTCGTCGGCATCTAATGCGTTTAAAGCTAAAGTTGTGCCATACAAAGTAGTCGACACATCGTCATTATATATGATAGGTGCTGACTTTGGAAACTGGGATTGGACTTCTCCCAAAGTGGTTGAAATGGTTCCAGTAAATGGTTTGGACGGAGTATTTTGGTGTATCAACTATTTCACTGCAGCTAATGGCTTTAAGTGGGCTCCGAAAAAAGGCTGGGACGACAGTTTTACTCAATTAGACAATATGTCGGGCTACACCATAAAAGGCGGAAATGCCGTTGTAGATGCCGACGGACTATATATGGTATACATCGATTATCCGGCTAAGAAAATAACGATAGCTCCTGCTAAAGTGTACGGTATAGGTAACTGCTTCGGCGGTTGGGATTCGGATAAATTTCCGTTTACAATTGATACCGGAGGAAAAACTACTTCGATAGTTACTACCGCTGAGGGAGAACTAAGAATGTATGCAGGATTACCTGCCGGAGTTACAGGAAGCGATTGGTGGACTAGAGAGTTTATGATTTTAGGCGGGAATATAGCTTATAGGGGTAGAGGCGGCGACCAAGAGCGTGTAACCGTACAAGCCGGAAAAACGGTGACTCTTGACTTCAAAGCAGGCACCGGAACTATTAAGTAAATATATTCACTAAAAAGGCACGGCAATTATACGTGCCTTTTTAGTCGTTTAAAGAATAAAGAGATAAGGGAAGGAGTGAGTTTTTTTACTTCTTCCCTTATTTATCAACAAAATACCCAATATCATGAAAAAATCTCTATATATACTCTTATTGCTGCTTGTTCCATGGTGGGTACAGGCACAGATT
>JAVBJR010000347.1:0-5838 GCA_031546965.1 Dysgonomonas sp. | reverse complement strand
AAATGTAGCTACATTTACAAACCTAGGTTTACTGCATATGAGATTAGAGTGCGGGCTGAAGCGTTTTCCGCACGTATCATGTTTTACATTAAAAATATGCATTCAAATGCCATACAAATTATGTAATTTAGTTAGCTACATTTCGGATTTTGCAAGGCCTAACTTATTCATTTGTTTTTGTATTTAAACCCTAAAATGCGAGTATAAATATTTAATTAAGCTACATAATATGTAATTAATACATTATACTTTCAGCTGAATAAAAATATTTAAACATCATAAATTAATACAAATTCCTGTGAACAAATCTAGGGTTTCCAATTATTTTTTAGGTTAACAGTGCACGTGTTTTTGTAATTGCAAAATTGTTATCAATGTAAAAGAGCAAATAATGCATACAGTTTTAACAATAACATTCACCCGATTTCATGTGCAAATAATGGAATTTGTATATGAATTGTTGTCAAACTGATCAACTTATTTTCAGTGTGATATTAAATAGACAGTTACTTTTATGGTACAGTAATATAGCATTGAAATAATTGAAGACGTAATACAAATTAATACTGTATATATTTTCAGGTTAATAACAACGCATGGTTGAGGAAATAAAATAAAAATTCCCTAGTTTACATATATGCCGTCCTTAGCTAGCACACTTTCTGCGTTAAATATAATTTAAAGGGTTATACCACACATTCTTATTTTGATTGCATTTCAATGGGCGGACCTGGAATTTCATTTCCTTTTGGCGAAATGTTGATAATCCATCTTAAAAGCACAGGAAAAAATGAAATTCTAACATAGTTTGACCCTCTGATATGTTAATGCTGCCTGCATCCAAATCTCTCACCACAGCTGTGACGTTTCACCCCTGGTGAACGCTGATTGGCTACAGGGCTACTGGCACCGGTCTGGCTGACTACAGGCAAGAGCAGACCAAGGAGTGCAGACCTCCAGTTGAAGGCTCTCACTCCTCATAAGTCACCACTAACTTTGGTGCATAGTAGCAATTATGCTATCTATCTCAAGACCATTGTTTCCACATTAGTGTGAATAGTTGTGGTACATAAAAGACTTGCTTGTTTACGAGACTTGTTGTTTGCACGCTTTATTCGCAGTTTGTACGGACCGGTCGTTACATATGCTTCAAACTGTTGATGCATTAATGTGAATAATACCTGAACATTTTATTGTTGCAAAATGAAGTAAACAATATAACTTCATATTTTTATTAAGTTTATTTACACTTGATTTGCGTGGTATCAGTTCGTTTGTTTGGATGTTTGTTTACGTTCCGGAGCTATTTTAACGCACTTCCCGACATCGTACACACTTGAAACAACGTATACATGCGATTCATGCGGCCGTCTTTCACCTAAAACCATTTTTATGTCCCGTTTCGTGCCATATTTACCACAATCTCTTGCGGTAATCTCGAAGCGGGGCTCGGAAATCGCATCAGGCCGCCGCCATATTGCATCAAGATTACGTGAGTTGCGGCGCTCCTGCCAACACACTTCGCCCCAACCAGTTGTACACATTGGGACTGGGAGAATAACATGTGCTCGCATAGTGTAGTGGTTATCACGTCTGCGTTACACGCAGCAGGTCCCTGGGTCGAGCCCAGGTGGAAGCACTTTTTTTTTTTCTTAACTTTAATTTTTAAGATTAATCATGTCAAAAGAACTCCACATTTGGTTACATTTGCGCAATTTTTTTTTAATAAACCAAAACTACCAAAATAAACATAGTCCTAAAAACACATAGTTTTTTCCATGGCTTGTTAATGATTTTTGTTCATTACAATTTGAAACTTTATAATAATAAAAAAGAGCCAATTTGCAATTCAAGCATTGCTTTCGAATCCATTATGGACACGTCCCAAAAATTGAAAACGTACAATTTTTTGAATTTGAATGTGTATGCCACAATTTCCTTACCAGTTTATTGAAAATTGAAAGTGCATCGTAACAATGTGCAAAAATGTGGTTTCTCTCTAATTAATGGTCCTCTACAACTTTCTCATTGACACCAACCATCTATCTTTTACAGTTCTCAATTTAGGTTTTCAAGTAGTAAATTAAGTGTGGTGGAAGTCCGAGGCAAAAAGGAGTTGAGTTGAGGCGAGTCGAACTTCAAGTATGTTCATCTTTCTTTAATTAAGTATGTAGTGTACATTTTCCGCATACAAATCAGCGACATAATTCGCAGTCATAACATACGACCTGCGACGGACAGCATGACGCCAGGCAATGCATTATACAATTTAACATGGGTTTAAATACACTTCTCATCTCACAAGGTCGCGCTTACGGTTGGTACGAAACCAATTTAACCGGAACACGATTATGCAATGAAGAGGATTGCATCAGTGAACCAAGTTCGATTAATACAACATAAGGTCAGTAAATTATTCAAAATAGAGAACCAGCTCTAACACTCCCCCTAGTCGCTCATCCCATATAATTCTCGATGGGCGACCAACCTAATGTGACACGGCATCTTGGTAAACGCATCAGCGAGGCTATGCTCAGTCGCAACATACGTTAGTTTCACTTGTTTATTTTCGACAACATCTTGGACAAAAAAACTTGCGTAGGTACATGTGTTTTGTGCGCTCTGAAATAGTGTAATTCTCGGCAATCCTAATAGTGCCTTGATTGTCGACCATAATCTCAATAGCGTCTGCACAAACTTTGGTTTGGTTAATTTCAGTTAATAAATTCTTAATCCATGGAGCCTCGCGTACCGCCTCTCCCAATGCGACAAACTTAGCTTCAACGTGGCTCAGGGCAATCACGCCATATTTTCTGCTGCACCAGGTTACCGTAGTGCCAGCGAAGATTGTTATATTTCCCTAAAGGATTTTCTATCAGAGGCATCTGATGCCCAATCGGCATCTGAAAACATTCTTATCGGTTCACCTGTCTTACGATAAGTTATACTGAAATTCTTAATTCCTTGCAAGTACCTCAGGGCATGTTTTGCTGCCTGCCAATGGGATACAGAGGGGTTAGTACAACATTGACTCACATAAGTCGCGCAATGGGTTAAGTCTGGGCGTGTTCCTGCGGCCAAGTATAACAAGCTACCCACCAACGTTCGATAGCGTGCAGCAAGGCTTTCCTCGACAGCTTCATTGGCATCAATGTTTGGTAGTCTCTCATTAGGGACAAACAGGGTCCACACAGATTTACATTTTTCCATATTAAACTCTTTTAGAATTTCCCTCGCGTACGCAGCTTGATCTAAGCTTAAAGTGTTACCTTTCCATTTAACCCGTATTGATTGAACAAAAGTCACTTTTCCTCTAACCATCGCGGGGGAATCACACGCCTACTGGATCTAGTCCTTGTAGGTTCAAATATACTTAAAGGTTGTTGTTCTGCGCTATCATTTATTTGTACGTTCTGTTCCAATGCAACACATTCCACATGATCATGTAAAATCTGCTCATTATCTTCACGTTCTGGCACCTCTGGTTCCACTACAGGATTCTTAATCTCCCCCAGAAAAGTGAACTCTTCTATAACTGGATTGTCTCCTGTCTTCCTCGATAACTTAGCTGGGTATACGTTTTCATCAAAAATGACGTCTCGTGCAATCTCTAGCTTGTCATTCGCATGATTTAATATTATGTACGCCTTTGTCTGGGGCGCATAGCCAATATACGTTCCTTCAATACCACGTGGTTCAAATTTGCCTGTCACATTCTTTGCCTTAATCCACACTCGACTCCCAAAAGTCATAAAATGTTGGTTTCCTGATGGACGGGAAAACCACTTCTCGTAAGGTGTTTTACCATTATTCGATTTAGTAGGGCGTCTATTATACAAATACGCCGCGCATCGTATTGCTTCCCTCCAATACTTTAAAGGGAGTCCGCTATCGGCTAACAAGCATCTCGTAATGTCAGCATGAGTTCTATTATGCCTTTCGGCTACTATGGCACGCCGTTCAGGTCAAAAGTATAAAGACGATTCGGGCGTCGCTTCACCTAGCGGGTGAGCGACGTCATCAATCGGAATTGTCCAATACTGACCGAGGGGGTCAATACACAAGCAGGGAAACCTTTTACATTGTGCGCGAACAAGTACGATAAGCCTAACGCACAGCGGGAAAATCAAATCACGTTCAAACAAACATGTGGCAGCGTGCAGCGCATCATTTATTCAACAAATACATTGTTAATAAATGAATTAAATACTTGTGCATTCAAAACGACATTTATCGCGTTTTTCGGTTTCAAAACATACAAACCCTACAAATACACCTTCTTTATTAGGCTTAATTTAATTGGGTTTTTAGGCCTGTAAATTCCGACAAATACAATGTCAAATGTGCAAAACACCAAAATTATAGTATTTAACCTAAAAGCATTTCATATAATGTGTTTTTAGGCCAATAAACCAGTAAAATTAATCTGTTTGTTTAAAACTCCAAGTAGTAACTGAGTTATATACTATAGTTCGTTTTTTAATGAAATTATTCGTAATATATAAACTACTCTGTAATAACGTTATAAGATTCAGTAAGAGTATGTTACATTATTAATTCCATTTTCATATACTTTTTTACAGATATCCTGGTTCAAGATTAATTACCTTCGTTATGGAAAAAGAAAGCCAATTTTATTATACAAACTCGCAATAATTTTAAAACGTGTATAATGTTATAATAAAAAAATGCGTTAACTTAATTTCCACAATGTTGTGCGAATTCTGTGTTCCAGTGTGTGCATTTTTGCCAATCGGTTTTGTAAACAGAATTGTGCAAGATATGCAGAAACGTTTCTGCAGCAGTCTCTGCACAATATATTATACACAAACAGTCCTGAACAGAGGTGTGCAGTAATTAAGAAATTTGATTCTCAGCTTAAATTATCTAGTTATAATTGCGAATTCATATTGTTTGAAATGGTACGCTAAATTATATCCAAAAAATATTTCATTGCATTTTGCTATTGTTTATAAGAGTTGCTTAAAATAATAGGAGAAATTGTCAAAGAATTAGGAAATTTAAAAACAATTCCCAATTTAAACTTCACATTATAGCCAGAACAAATTTACTTTCCATCCTGTTTTTACATTTAAATTCGAAGAAATACCGATGATATTGTTTTAAAATTCCTTTAACAATTTCTCCTATTTTTTAGGGTTCTAGGTGAAAAGGTCGCCGCCAGAAAGGTCGTCGGACAAAAGGTCGCCCACAAAAGATCGTCTGTCAAATGATCGCCGCATTAAAAGAACGCCGTGTAAAAAGATCGCCGCGTAAAATGATCGCCTTGCCATCTGTACAAAAAAGCATGATTGATATGTACTGTTTATACCTGAGCCAACACAATTTGGCAAACAACACACAGACAAAATTGCCTGCAATGTCTTCCAAATATAACTTCCAATACGCCATTATTCTGCATTCGACACTCCTGTTTTGTGTTCCTGCGATGCTCCAATTCACATCAAAAAGCCCTTCAAAGGTTTCAACATTCATTTGCATTGGCTGATAGCATAGAACATCATGAAACAAATTGGGATGTGCCTGTATCGCATGCAGCACACCTAAAGCCTTGAGTCCGTTGCAAAACCTGAACATAAACGTTTAATCTCAGTGGGATCTATACATAAGTGGTTCATATCAAACTAATACATACTGCTCAAATGCAGATCGACTTTTTCCTAATGTGATTCACCTTGCAGTATCTTGAATAAGGAGATCTCTGTCATGCAGTGTTTTAATTACACGCATTGACCCAGCATCTTCCAAAACGTCCGACAGTGAGCCAAGCATGTCATGAATATCTGCAATTGACTGTGCTTCCTCCAACTGGCAAAG
>JAVBJR010000861.1:0-3038 GCA_031546965.1 Dysgonomonas sp. | reverse complement strand
ACCACTACAAAGGTCTCCCTTCCATACGTCTTTATATTTTAAATTAATATTATCTCTGCATTTTTTGGACGAGTTCAATACGGCTATTTTCTGAGGAGGAGGAACTAGTTTGAGTGGGTGAGGTTCAATCCATGACCGATGAATGGCGCTAAAGGCGCGGCTAACATCAATCAACAGGTGTATACGATCGTGGCAGACTCTCTACTGTCATCCACTCTTGGTGCTATGTATAGTTACTAACTGTAGACACCCTTAAATATGAAAAATGTTGTAATAAATATAAAGATATCACCCGGAAATTCCGATCAGGATAATTTGTAATAGCATCAATTTGACAAGCACTGAACTGGGACAGTGCACAATTAATGTAACAGTTAGATAGTGGTGCACCCAACTTTGTGCATACACGTATGTTGTAGATGGTGTTGGACATTTTACGCAGCAACTGAAATAGCCAAATTGTGGAGAAGATTGTTTGCAATTTATGTATTACCTTTCGTAGTAACTATGCTCATTTTGGACGATATATTAAGATAATTAAAATGCATGGTGTGAATTAATATCCTGGTATACCGGGTTTTCCACGTAACATGAGTTGTTTAAATTGTACAAAATTGGAGTTAAAAATTTGATCCACGTGATAGTATTAGCAATGGTGTGTGGAGAATGGAATGGACACACGACCATTGAATTCTACGTAGGCTGTCGGGAAAGTATTAGCTGCTTTCTATTTTAAATTAAAAAACTGTTGTGATGTCAAATGTTAAATATCATAATGCATAATATGCATATTAAAGTATTGTTTAAAATTATTACCTTATATGTGAAATGGTTTCTTGTCGCTAGGGAAAATGATGTCCATAAAAGATCGTGTGACAGGTGTCACCAGTGTATTAGTTGTATAAGCTTTGCCAACAACGATGGTTCGAATCCCACAATTATTGTTTGTCGTTCAATAAATCAATTCCAAAGCACATTAAAAATTTGTTGCCTTTACTGTAAATTGGACTTGACATCATTTAGGAGACCGACATGCAGTTTGTCAAAAGTTTGACAGTTGAAATGAGGTCAAACTTTCAATAAACTTACTAAATATACTGGAGGCAACATGAAAACAATTTAGAACTGCAGTAATTTAATCTAAACCCAAGGGGCACTTCCAAAAAAACGATAACATTTTAAAAAATAGTATGAAATGCACGTTAAACAGTCTGTTTTTTTAAAAAAAAAACTATTAAAAATTGAATCTTTAGTTGGGATCAAGTGGGTTAACTGGTTTTCTGCCAATAAGCTTGCAGCTTTATCCCACCATATGCAAGAAAGGCGGAGCTTCTGGAAAATGTCAATTGCTTGTGTCAGGAACCAGTCCCTGACTCCTTTGCATCAGCCCAAGGTCGGCACCTGTTTCTTGCACCTAGACACTTCAGTCCAACCAGTTCACCGCAGTTCAAGGTGCAAGGACAATTGGGTTGCGAAGTCCAACTCTGGGAGTATAAATACTGGTGCAGACTTTCTTTCTGCACCACTATCTTCAACACTGTCCAGGTATTCTGGTTCCTGCTCCTCACCGGCGTAATCTGGTGGTTTCCCTGTTCAACGTCCAACACTGTCCAGGTATTCTGGTTCCTGCTCCTCACCGGCGCCATCTGGTGTTTTCCCTGTTCAACGTCCAACACTGTCCAGGTATTCTGGTTCCTGTTCCTCACCGGCGCCATCTGGTGGTTTCCCTGTTCAACGTCGAACACTGTCCAGGTATTCTGGTTCCTGCTCCTCACCGGCGCCATCCGGTGGTTTCCCTGTTCAACGTCCAACACTGTCCAGGTATTCTGGTTCCTGCTCCTCACCGGTGCCATCTGGTGGTTTCCCTGTTCAACGTCCAACACTGTCCAGGTATTCTGGTTCCTGCTCCTCACCGGCGCCATCTGGTGGTTTCCCTGTTCAACGTCCAACACTGCCCAGGTATTCTGGTTCCTGCTCCTCACCGGCGCCATCTGGTGGTTTCCCTGTTCAACGTTCAACACTGTCCAGGTATTGTGGTTCCTGCTCCTCACTGGCGCCATCTGGGGGTTTCCCTGCTCAACGTTCTTCAACACTGTCCGGTTCCTGCTGCTACTTGGCACCATCTGACTTCAACCAAGAATAACTCTTTACCAGAAGTTCTGGTCCTGACCTCTTATAGAGACTTGACAGAAAGATAGTGGTGCAGAAATATTTTTTCTCCATTTCATCATGGCTGAAGCCGCTCAACTCCAAGCTCTGAAGACTGAGAGAGAACTGTTGGTTGCATCGTCCACAGCCTGTGCCTGTCCTTATTCACCCCACTGCCAAATATAGTGGGGGTGACAATCTGTATGAATTTATCAACCAAATGAGGGTTATGTTCCGTCGTTACCCCGCTGGTTTCAGTACGGATTCTGACCGCATCGAGTACATCTCCTTGCACCTTACTGATGGTGCGCTTTCGTGGTTCACGGCTCTCAGCGATATTCATGATCCAAGAATTATTGGTACTCTGGAGGGTTTTTTCGATACCTTTCAACGGCAGTACGGAGGGATTGATCCACGACATCAAGCAAACCTGGCTATTGATAATTTACGGCAGGGCACTGAATCTGCCAGTGCATACATATCACACTTCCTTCACCTGTCGGCGCGTTCGACGTATTCTAATGATGCCCTGGTTAATGCCCTCCGAAGAGGACTCAATCAAGCCTTAGCTGAAAGAGTGACCTATTGTCCCCATACATACGATCTTCACGTTCTCCAGCAGCAAATACTACAAGCTGAGTTAATTCTTCAGCAGGTTTCCAGAATTCACAAGCAACGTGCTCAACCCTCTATGACCCGTTCTGCTGGTTACAGCGAGAACAAACATCCTGGAAGTGGTGGTATTAGGGTTCAACGTGTTCCTGAACCAGAAGCTATGGAGGTTGACGCTATTCAGCCTGAAAGATCTCGTGAGAAGGAAAGATTGAGGAGACGTACCTTGGGGTTGTTACTATTGTGGTTCTGCTGAACACCTACTTCCTTTGTGCCCT
>JAVBJR010000699.1:0-3118 GCA_031546965.1 Dysgonomonas sp. | reverse complement strand
GTGGACCCTGCTTTTAACATAGATTCTTCCAATAAAGACCAGTTTTCTGAGCAAGACCCAAATCACTTAATTGCCTACAATTATCCACTTATGGACACAATGGGCACCCCTCAGGGCAAAGGGGTGAAAATGGGAATAGTTAGCTGCAACGGAGTATAGCATTCCTGCACCTCAAGCAGTGGGTTGCATATCTCAACGATTCAAGGAAAGTGAAGTATCAAAAGAAAGCAGAAGTGTTAGACCAGTTTAACTCCCATGCAGCAGCGTTTAATAAGGCAATGAGTTTAAAAAAAGGGGAAAGTAAATGTGATTATGTAGAAAAATGATTTGCAAAGAAATGTGTTGAACCCCTAATACATCTTTCTCTTATTCTATTTCTCTAACTAATCATCCCTTAATTTTGAAATGTTCTTTGCATTATGGGAAAATCTAAACAAAAATAATTTGGGAAACAGATTAAGGTTGTGTTGTACAACTTTCATGCAATAGAATTAACATTTATCTTGAAAAGAAACAGGCACAGTTCAACTCTGATATAGGGACCTTGGTTACTGCATCACCTGTTATAATGCCATTCCTTTGTCAATGACAGTTTTAATGACTATAGTTTTCCCAGTCGCTATAACTGAGTCTAATTGCACTGAATTGAAAATCTAATGTAATGTAAGCCAAATGAAAAGTATACAAGTATGTAACACGCAACATTAAATGGTATACAGATTAAAGGCAATTAAAATCCCACAATTTTGACTCAATTAAGACATTAAACACACTCGCTAATCTCTCAGCACTGCTGTACATTGGCAAATCCATGCTTGGCCCACATGTACGGAAAAAAGGACTGTTATCCGCTGATACAAAATTTATGCTAATTTCTGAAATAACTATTGTGGGTGAAACGGTCATGAGTCACATTAAGTGTTGCAAATATTCCTTTGTACATGATCTGAAAAATTGTTTGAAATATCTAAGTGTTTTCCCTTCCATTTCGCTGGTAGCCATTACGTTTTCAAACAGTTTCATGACTGATTTAGTTGTCGGAAGCTGTTCATCCAAACTTTTAGGACAGATTGTACAGTTGGTTGTTTGGTTGTTAGATAATTCTTTACACCGCAATGCACATTGTCAATTATACACTTAGGCTTCTGCAGGAACTTTGTTCTTGCGAGGGATATAAATGTAATCTCTAATTGATTTTGCTCAGGGACATTACTGCAATTGTAGGTCACAAGCATTTCTAGGAAATCGTTTCGTCTTGGTCCAGATTGCCTTCACATGCCTTCCTATATAAAACTGTCTCGTACTCAGAAAGATCTTCTAATTGTGTGGAAAGTAATAGCGCATCATCAATGTTTTTGTACCCACATAAGCAAGCTATTAGAAATGCCGTATTCAGGCAATTAGGAAGAAGGTAGAAGGTTATGATCAGCATACCCTTTGAGAAGTACCCTTCCTACAGCTACCCATTTTTCCTCTGACGTCTGTCATCCACGAACACAGCCAAGATCACCTTTTGCTCGTCATCCTCACATGCCTAGGTGTACACACATGGATCCACGCGACACGCAGTCAAGCCCAGCTCCCTCAGGCGCTTATCCATGGCTGCATTCCACGCCTTGCCTGATTGTCGCAAGCCGTACAATGTGCGGCGCAGCTCGTAAAACACCTCCCCCTCGTGCATGTGTTCATATCCCACATGGCATCGTATGAAGACAGGTTCGTCCAGCATCGCGTTCAAGTAGGCTGCCTCAAAGTTCATATGGTGCACCTCCCAGCCGTTGGTTGCTGCT
This sequence comes from Dysgonomonas sp., assembly GCA_031546965.1. GTDB lineage: Bacteria > Bacteroidota > Bacteroidia > Bacteroidales > Dysgonomonadaceae > Dysgonomonas_A. The sequence continues at coordinate 1,328 of JAVBJR010000699.1, read as the reverse complement.
ACGGCGAATATCACTTTAAAGCTATTGAGTCCCGCCACCCGAGCGTAGTGGGTCCCTCCATCAGTTCTCCACTTCTAAGCGCATCCCTGAGCCACAAGTCGCGCCTTGTAGGTGACCTCTCCGATACTGTTTACCTTTTTCTTTAGCTCCCATTTCGTGCCAATGGCCCTTTCCTGCGGCGGCACGTGCCTCACCACAGTCCAGGTCCCTCTTTGCTCCAACCCTCGGTATTCTTTTTCCATGGCCTCCGTCCATTCGCGCGCTTCCTTTCCCGCCACGGCTTCCTCGTAGGTAGGTGCCTTCTCGTGCGCCTCAATCATCTGCAGGTAGCGAACGGGTGGTCTAATGGTCTCCCTGGGCCTCAACACTCGAGGCAGGTTGAGCACCTGGATGTCCCGAGCTGTGACAGCGCCCGTGTCCGGCATGGTAACTTTGTTGTCGACCCCGCCTCCATCAATGGCCGGCTCGGCTGGTCCGTCCTCTGTGTCCCATCGCGTGTCTGGACCCGACGTCCTCCTCCTACTCTCGCCCACATAGTCGTCATCCGATTCTTCCCCAGCATATTTAGGCACAAACCGTCGAAAGAAACTTGTTAACCCGAGGAAACGTCTTAACTCATGTTTGTTTGCCGGGACTGGAAATTCCTTTAGTGCTGCTAATTTTCGGGCTCCGGGTAGTATTCCTGCCGCGGACACCGTGAATCCCAGGTACTCAACTTCTTCTAGTGCGAATACACATTTAAGTAATCGAAGAGTAATACCAGCTTTCTTCAGTTTTCCAAGAACTGCTTCCAATCTTTTCATCATCTGCTCGAAGTCTTCAGCACCGAAAAAGATGTCGTCAATGAAACATGCAGCAAATATTCATAGTAGTTCTTCCATTGCGGCTACCATCGCTCGTTGAAACACTGCTGGTCCATTTACGAGTCCCTCGAGGAGTCGCGTCGGCTCGTATAAACCATCAGGTGTACAGAAAGCAGCTTTCCGAGAGGATTCTTCGTCTAACGGAACTTGATGGTACCCTTGACATGCATCGAGGATGCAAAACAATTTCATTCCGTTGAGCCGGTCCAGCACATCGTCGATTCTAGGCATCGGAAAGTTATCTTTCACAGTCTGCTTGTTTAATTTCTTGAAATTCACCACCATCCTGTGCTCTCCGGTTTTCTTCATCACCAATAGCACTGAACTTCGGTAATTTGAAGTGCTGTCCCGTACTATTCCATGTTTCTTCAGTTCTTCCACAATGCGTCTCAAAATTTGACGTTCTTGAAAAGATGCTCGGTATGGGGCCACATTCACTGGTTGGCTTCCAGGTTCTTCGGTAAT
>JAVBJR010000151.1:0-7499 GCA_031546965.1 Dysgonomonas sp. | reverse complement strand
ACGTGCTACAAAGCAGAAGATTTTGGCATTTACTGACGGAGTGATGACTTGGCATGTCACCCTCGCTACCATTGGTCCCTTATTAACCGTTATTTATACTGATTATGTGCCTTTCACAGTTTGAACACTGTGGTATCATCGGCCTCGACTATATTAATTTTATACAGCCACACACAAGTGCTTCCACGGAGAATTATAAAGACAGCTCCAGAGCCACTGGTGCTCCCTGTTTATATAGAGATTTTTTGTTTACGTTTTCTTGAAACTTACAAACTCTCATTATGATCATAACCTAAATCGATCGGTATCTTAAGAGTATACGGAAGTCTCGAGAACTGAAACAACATCCCCATTTGGTAATTTGTCATCCCACGTCCAGCAGTTAATGAGGCCACTCAAAGAGGAAGGGCTGTGTTTGGGGCATTCGAGGACACACATAGGTATGTGTGAGCACATATTTCCAAGAATACTCCTTACAGCTCCCCCATTAATATGGACGTGACTTAGGTCGAACTGCATACAAGTGAAAATTCCAGACTAATAATACAGAAAAGTTAAAACACTTAATGGACATCGCCCCCACAGTTTGGCATTCCAAATGAGCAAAACCGAAACAGTAATTAAAAATTTTGAAATATTCTTAAATTGCACTACAGCGGCGCATCTTACTTTCAGCACACAGGAGCAGCACCAGGCACCCTGTCTTCGTCGGAATCAGTGTCCACAGTCCTGATGTCATGCAATGTTGCTGTATCAGGCGTCGCCACCTGCAACCCTGGTTCCTGCAGACCAGAACCACTTTTGGCGACAGACCTTATAACTTCCTGAAAGATGTCTCATACTATTTGCAACCAAACATCCAGAGGCATATCGTCACTTCGGTTACATTATTAGGTGGATGCAAACCTGTGCAGAAGAAGATCAGCCTCACGGACAGCAGATCCCATCACGGCAAAGACACTGTCCACCGCGACCCTCGGCATACAGCGACCACAAATCGGACATCCGCTTGAAGCAGAAACCTCAGCATGTTTTGGCGGACCTCCTCCACTGCCACAGCAGCACTCTATTCCTTCACCGACACCATCTAATGGGGGTGTGTTATTAGGTGGAAGAGGTGGAGAATAGGATTGAAAAGGAAAAGTGTGAAGAATTGACATTGTGCATTGAGTGAGAAAAGACAAAATATGTTCGCCACAGACCCATATATAGGGAAGCTAGAGGTGGGAAATATATACCAAAGGTGTGCGGAAGTCTATAATGTTGCTGTCAGTGGTGCTTGAAAAAATGGATTATAGGAGGAGGGACGGGAAAGAGATGACACCATATTGGTGACGTACTGAATTAAGCGAGTTATGGGGTAAAGCAGATGACATTTGGTAAAAGAAGGACAACAACAACAAAATGTTATTACCATGGATAACTTTTTTTAATTAACATAAATTCTATTCTGCCATTTCAACCAGGTAGACCGACATCTGTAAGGGGTACGCTTGGATGGGCAGGGTCACATTGCATGCCTTTGTGTTGCCCAAAGCACACTCCTTTCCTTTTTATACATTTGAACTATAAAGTTCCCTAGATGTCGGTTCCATTAAGGAATAAGAAATTGTGCTCTTTGGTGTTTATGGCCCTCGAAGCCTCCATGGGTCCCAAGAATTGCTCAAAAGGGCGTGGATGGTTCAAGAACGCGTAAACACTCTACAGTATAAAAAGGGATGCACAACAATGCTCAATAGCTTATACCTTGATCTCTCCACGGAAGCGATTGCCACAGACATGTGGTAAAATAAGCAGAGGATAATACAGTGGTGACTAAATCCAATCCTACAGTCCGTCCATGTGAAATGTATGCACTCAGTCATAAAGAGTAACCGGCCAAAGGGGTAGCGTGGGTGATGTGAGGGTCAGAAGCACCAAGTTAATAAAGTCCTGCCACTTAAGTACAGTTTCACTCAGCATATCTTTCCACCCATGAGGAACCCCTCGAGCGGACGAAGTGTGAAGAATTGCTTCCAAAAGTGAACAAACCTTATACACATTGTAACGGCTCGGTACACAACCCACACCATTACTGGCTTCCTTCCCCCTTGGAGGGACTTCATGCGCGAAGAAGTGGTTCGGAAAGTGTCAGCTGACAAATTCACCCCTACTGGTAGAACTGAGTTGACTGGTTTGAGCTCCTGGGAAACACCATTGGGCACGGTAGCTTCCCCCTCCCGGTGGTGCTGCAAGCGTCGCATCACCGAGCGAGCGTCCCTCTAGAGGTGGACTTGCCCAACTAACGGGGATCACAAAAGAAGTCGCGGAGCAAGCTTCATCAAGCCAGTCAGCTGTCGGCTAAGGTACAAGAAAGACCTCTCCATGAAGCATCTTGTACAGACCTAGCCTTCAAACCTCGAACATAGGGTCTAGGTTAATATTACCTTTGGACTACTTTGTACCACCAGAAGTGTGGACGTGGTTTATTTGAATATAACACAATAAAGCTTGTATTACTTTGTTCAAATGAAACGTAGAAGTATTTTTATATTTTGAGGAATTAAAACATACATCAGTATGTTTGGGCTAGTTAATTAAAGCAATATCTAAGGAAGTTCCATGTACAAGGGTGCATTAGAAAAATTCACCACTGGCATTCAGGAATTAATCATATTTCTTGAGGAGAAGGCAGGTTCAGTCCAAGCAATAGGACGGGTTACTCCTTAACCAAATGGTCATTGCGGTCATGATGTCTCTATTGGAGTTGAATAGTTCCCATTTGCCACTTTTCCATGTGTTCAAAACTATAAAAACTTTAATTTCTACAAATAAAAAATTATATGTATCATATGAAAGCTCTAATATTTATTACTTGACTGAATTGTGTTGTGTCATCTATTCGTGGTAGTAAGCGAGCCATGTGTGCACGGACCAGGATCGTTACAACATCGCTAATGATAGAATGCAAACCTACAATAATTTCACGCACCCCCTAAGAGCAGCATTCCTTGCTTCGCACTTGGCTATGAGCTGAAGAAATGACTCGCAATCCCCATTACACATTTATATCGATGCCACCATCCTTTCCTCGGCCAAAACGCAGTAGGCATGTACAGTCAATTAAATGGATCTGGTTTCAATGGACGTGCATGAGACGCAAAAGGGTTCTTTACAATGAAATTTGACTTGCGGTCATTAATGACAACTAAATTGAATAAGGTCTGCATATATATAGTTAACAAAGCCGAAAAACCCGGCGTTGCCCGGGGGTATGTTTGGTGGTCGCGCATGAACTGATTGTGGCAATGCGAAGCAATGGTGTTCATAGGTTTCTTACTGTATTTAAGGTTGAAGGCTGTTGCATGGCAGCCCCACAAAGCGGGAGGGATGTACATCTCCATGCCAAATATTAAGATTTTACGAAATAGTGTTGTAGCCAAAGTTTTCCATGTAAATTCAGTACTTAAATTGTAGCTAATACTGGAACAGTTAGCCTTTCTACCACTGCAAACCCGACCTTTGGATGAGTAATGGCCGTCTGTGGAAATGTTCGCAAACATGGGCACCGAAAGGTCATTAGAGGGACAAGGTTGGCTCATGCAACTTTCTGCGTGACGTCACTGGCGACCAGAGCGTACAATAGGCGCCCCAGGACATGTAAATTAGCCATCATCTGGCTTCCCAGGTAAAACAGTTCTGCAGACGTATGCAGAAAATGTATCCTGCCGAAATACTTCTGCAGGAATTCCAACCTTTTCTGCAAGAGGGATTCTGCAGAAACCTGTTCTGCAGACATTAGTATGCGGAATTCTGCATACCAAAATACCATTATTGTAAACTTTTAATACATTTAAACAAACATATTTTGTTCAGGAAACTATCATTATTAGTTTGAAACTGATGTTGTGATTTTAATAAGTTTTAAAGTTGCAAGACAAAACTAGTAAAAAAATTATCTTTATAAATAAGTTTTGCAGTTTAATTATTGGCAAAAGTTTCAAATTTAAAAAACTATGATTACAAATTTTCTTTTCACTTGTAAATGAATGTGATGATCGATCAAAATACTGTAACGTTCCGTACTATTATTATTATATAAATGCATCAATGTCACTCGTACCTATGTAACCGTCACCAGGGGCGCTGATATTCCGATCACTAGTGGTGCTGCAATCGCTCTTGCAGTGCTGAAATTTCTTGCGGTGCCGCCGTCGTCGCCCGCCTGTCGGTGTTGGCTCCTCCTCCTTTTGTTAACAGGTACCGAGATTCCTCGCTGTGGCGCCGTCGTCGCCCACCTGTTGGTGATGGCTCCTCCTCCTATTGTTAAAAGGGCCTATTTAAGACGGTCCTCTAGACTAGAAAATTCACTCTTTTGGAGAGTTCAGTCTAGTCAACTGTCCTCTCTCGTCTCTCTGGAGATGCCCCTACCTCGGTAGTGGGAAAGTAGACTGGTATTAGATTCTTCTCGTCCAATGTACTTTGAATAAAGATATTTTAGATTTCAACTCATGCATTCTTGTCTCCTTCTTCAGACATAAGCCGGCTTCCGCAGTCTACGTTCTAGGTGCTCTACATAAATCGCGTGTCGTAGTTACGCCCCTCGAACAGAAGATAGGTTCTTCAAGTCTCCACATCGAAGTCCACCCTGCGAATCAGGACCGTTAAAAGTGGTATTAGAGGCTCCGCCCATCCACCAAACAGACCCCTTCCTAGCAGGAACTTCAGGAGGGTTGTCGACCTCATTTACCACAACCCCGTGACGTCATAAGGTCGACTCTCCTGCCACGCCATAGTATCTACCTAGAAGGCCCATCCACTTAGGAAGTAAAAGGTTAAAGGTACATGGGCATCAGCTAAACTAGATGTGACAACGATTGCCGCTAGAGGGAACCAGCATCATAAATATATTTGCTCCTCGAGTCTCACCGCCGCAATACACATAAGTGTGATTTGAATAACAAATAAATTTTATCTATTTTCCATGTTTAAAATATTTATTTTTTTGTTTGTTTGTTTTTATATATAGAAGATGTGCTTCTTTTCATTATTTCAGGGAGATATTGTACACTATTTAAGAATTAGCACCTACATTTTAATTAAAACACAATAGCAATAACAATGTGATTTTTGAAAGATAAAAAGAGCGGTTTACATAAACTTGCGCTCCCGATATCGATCGTATATCAATATCGGGAGTGCGCATATGACGCCAATTTGAACATCGGCGCTGCATGGTTCGGGATAGGGAGGAGCAGATTTAAGGTAGGAAAGAACTTAAATATGATTTCTTAGAGGTTTTATAGACTAATTACGAAATCGCTTATAAGGGAATTCCCTTATAACAAACGAAATCGCTAAATAGGGAATTCGCTTATAACAAACGAAATCGCTGAAACGGGAATTCGCTTATTTCGTTCGAACGAAATCGCTTATTTGTCCAAGTTAAAACGAACGCAAAACAGTAGCTTAATTCGATCTTTTTTCGACAGATTTAGATTCTTTAAAATCTATATTTCGTTTTATCCGGATCGTACTAGCGATCCTATTTGTGTATAATTTGCAAAACCATCCGGATAAATCGAAATGTAGATTTTAAAGAAGCAAAATCGGCCGAAAATCGCAAATTTCTTCATAAAAAAAGATCGAATTAGGCGCAAAAATTACATCACAAAATTATTTTACAAATGGTTTTAGGTGCGCTGAAACTTAATTCTTACATGAATAAAACCGTTGAAATAGCAAGTATTAATTGCAATAAAATATGTCTGTGGGGCGATTACAGTTGGAGGTTTGTATTTGTTATTTGGCTTACTGTCAGATAAATTTCAAGTGTTAATAAATAATTTTTATTAATTTTCACATATTGTTACAACACTTAAAGGAGAACTATGCACGGTATTGTAAGGTACCCTGAAACTTAAAGGAGAACTGTAAGGCTGCGTTTATGCTCGCCAAAATAGAATCGCTTCAGCGCAACGCTCGCGTAATCGGTGATGTCTACAACGAACAGGCATCAAAAACAACGCTCGCTTTAACATGAGCGGCAACGCATCAAGCGCCGATGGAACGCCGAACATGAACACTCCGGGTACTGGACGTCGCGCTGCAACGCATCAATTTACGCAGCGTTGCCGCTATTTTTGCGAGCATAAACGCAGCCTCAGGGTATTTTTCGTTATTTTTGATTGCAAAGACAATCGGGTCGATAAATTCATCGAGTATGGAAGAATAGTCAGGCAGGTTGTAAATTTTTTCGGCTGCAGGGATGTTGAACAATTGCTATTCAAAGAAATCGGATAAATGTCCGCTTACTCCCGCTTACTCCCTTACTTGATGTCCCCCTATCCAGAAAGCCAGGGGGACATCAAATAAGGGAGTCTGCATAAACCTACGATCAAACTTTGACGCCTAATAACTTGTTTACCAATTTCCACAGAGATTTTGCTGCACCACTTGCTTTCTTAATAAATTTTCTTCAGGTAGTTTAAGTTGCAGGGTACCTTACAAAACCGTGCTAGTGCTCCTTTAATTGCTCTCTTTAATTTTCCTTCATGTAGCTAAAGTTTCAGGATGCTACTAAAATGTGAACCGGAATAAACTTGAAATAATAGTCACAAAATTTATTAAACAAATATTTAAACATCTAAACACAGTTCTGTTTAAAGTTAAATTTATATGGTTTTGTAAGATATACCCTGAAACTTGGTGATACTAAAATGCAGACCGGCCGACTACGCGAAACGGCCTGATCGCGAGGACTGGCGGACCGTGCGGTTAGGTTACATTAGGTCAGGTTAGGTTAGCTCAGGTTAGGTTAGGTTTTTTGGAGCTAAGGCGGTCCGCACGGCTTGGTCCGCATGGTCCGTCAGTCCACACGGTCGGGCCGGTCCGAGTGATCTACCTATCTGCATTTTAGTAGAACCCGAATTTGCATGGTATATCTTACAAAACCATATAAATTTACATTTGAGCAGAACTGTGTTTAGATGCTTAAATATTTGTCCAATAAAATTTGTGGACTATTATTTGATGGAGTTTTGCAAATATGTTCGCATTTTGTCATCCAAAGAGTAACACAAAAATAACTGAAGAATTTTTTTGTAAGTACACTTATAACGAACTCCACATACTGTATATCAAAATAAATTGCTTGCATTTTCAACTTCGTCATAAGCAAAATCGACTGCACCTAAGTGGGTTCGATTCTAGTAACTCATGAATATATAATTTCATTATATAATTATATTGAAACCACAATTTTACGATTATTTTCGTTATATTTTAATTAACTGACCCGATTGTAATATATACAACAATAACTGTTTATGTATATTATTTTTATATTAAATTCGGGGCATTTAACATTTGTGAAATAATCTTAAAATAAACAAAGGAACGAAATTTTCCAAATTAAAATTAAATGCTAATTGTTAATCAAGATGCTACATTAACCCTTTCAGTCATTTGTCCACACTTGTGTACAAAAGTTTAACATGGAGTTCCTATATTATAACATT
>JAVBJR010000676.1:0-2889 GCA_031546965.1 Dysgonomonas sp. | reverse complement strand
TGGTTCAAGTGGAGGAGGGGGAGGAGGAGGAGGCGGATACGGAGGAGGTTCCAGTGGTGATGGTGGAGGAGGACCAAGCGGAGGAGGCGGATACGGTGGACCATCTGCAGGAGGTTCAAGTGGAGGAGGAGATGGAGGCGGTGGATATGGAGGTGGTTCCAGTGGTGGTGGAGGTGGATCAAGTGGAGGAGGAGGAGGCGGATATGGTGGAGGTTCCAGCGGTGGTGGAGGTGGTGCTGGTGTTGGAGGAGGCGGAGGATATGGAGGAGGTTCCAGTGGAGGTGTGTCAAGTGGAGGAGGAGGCGGCAGCGCATATGGAGGAGGTTCCAGTGGTGGTGGAGGTGTGTCAAGTGGAGGAGGAGGCGGCGGATATGGAGGAGGTTCCAGTGGTGGTGGAGGTGGGTCAAGTGGAGGAGGAGGCGGCAGCGGATATGGAGGAGGTTCCAGTGGTGGTGGAGGTGGATCAAGTGGAGGAGGAGGAGGCGGCGGATATGGAGGAGGTTCCAGTGGTGGTGGAGGTGGGTCAAGTGGAGGAGGAGGCGGCAGCGGATATGGAGGAGGTTCCAGTGGTGGTGGAGGTGGGTCAAGTGGAGGAGGAGGCGGCAGCGGATATGGAGGAGGTTCCAGTGGTGGTGGAGGTGGTGCTGGTGTTGGAGGAGGCGGAGGCGGAGGATATGGAGGTTCATCTGGGGGAGGTTCAATTGGAGGAATAGGAGGCGGAGGAGGAGGAAGCAGTTATGGAGGTTCATCTGGGGGAGGTTCAATTGGAGTAATAGGAGGAGGCGGAGGAGGTAGCAGTTATGGAGGATCATCAGGGGGAGGTCCGAGTGGAGGAGGCGGATATGGAGGAGGTTCCAGTGGTGGTGGTGGTGGTGGTGGTGGTGGCGGCGGCAGCGGCGGCGGATATGGAGGATCATCAGGGGGAGGCTCAAGCGGCGAAGGAGGGGGTGGATATGGAGGTTCCAGTGGTGGTGGTGGTGGAGGTTCAAGTGGAGGAGGAAGCGGATATGGAGGATCATCTGGAGGCGGTTCCAGTGGTGGAGGAGGTTCAAGTGGTGGAGGAGGTGGCGGTTATGGAGGATCTTCTGGAGGAGGTTCAAGTGGTGGAGGAGGTGGCGGTTACGGAGGATCTTCTGGAGGAGGTTCAAGTGGAGGAGGAGGCGGATATGGAGGATCAACTGGGGGAGGTTCCAGTGGTGGAGGAGGTTCAAGTGGTGGAGGAGGTGGCGGTTATGGAGGATCTTCTGGAGGAGGTTCAAGTGGTGGTGGAGGTGGCGGAGGAGGTGGATATGGAGGATCATCTGGAGGTGGTGGTTATGGGGGATCAATGTCGATGGTTACAAGCAGTGTTGGAGGATACTCAGGTGGTGGCAGCAGTCAAGGGCCAACTGGACAGACAGTACTGAACATTGCTCTTGGTGGTGGAGGTGGTGGAGGCGGAGGAGGAGGTGATTATGGCTCAGGTCAATCTTCTGGAGGAGGTGGTGGTGGTGGTGGTGGTGGTGGTGGCGGAGGAACCTATGGGGGTGGATTTATGATGGGTGGCGGGGGAGGAGGTTCAGGTTATGGCAGTAGTTCTACATCACCAGGTGTAAAAGGAGGGAAGAAGATGAGAGGAGGTTATGGCCGTTAAAAATCCTGTACAATTGTTTAAAAACGGTGATATAAGAAGAGATTTTGCAATATCGTTTCCTTTCATTTCCGTTCATTGTACTTTAATCGAAAAGCGTATTAACATACTTTGTAAATTGGGCCGCGTTTTGTGAATTAATTAATACTGGAGCAATGTGCTATATTGAAATGCACATTTCTATGTATATAGTGTGCACATGTGTTACAGCGAAATGGGTGCATGTCCGCAAATAATATCGTTCAACTTGCATTTATTGTTCGCTGTATAAAGCTACAGAAATATATGTATATAATACAGCTAATCATTTGACAGATTCCGTACTCATCCTGCCACGTGATTTGTATAAACATGTATTTACATATTGTACAATAAAGCCTTATTTGCAATACTTCATAGGCCAATTCATTCTTCCTCGGATTCAGCAATTTTAGTTGAACTGTGCGACTTTCAAGTCTATTCATCCAGTACTGGAATCACGTGATTCATTATTTCTTTATAAATAAGCAACTAATTAAATTAACAATAACTTTCTGCAAATACGTACTTTATAAAATATACAAGGAAATTAAGCTATTAAATTGGATAAGTTTTGAATTTAAAGAACAATTTCTATGCAAATCTCACAAAATTTAGTAAAAGCTACATCATGCAGATCACAATTAAAGTTAGCATAATAATTTATTACTATTGAAATGTTTTTATAACAATATTCTCAAAAAGAAATCTTCATTGCAGAAATATTCACATTTGTCTATAACATTATATTTTAAACCAACGAATCCATAAAGTTACTTTTTAAATCAACGAATCCATAAAGTTATATTTGAAATCAATGAATCCATAAAGTTACTTTTAAATCAACGAATCCATAAAGTTACATTTTAAATCAACGAATCCATAAAATTACATTTAAAAAAAATTGAATCCATAAAATTATATTTTAAAACAATGAATCCATAAAATTATATTTTAAAACAATAAATCCGTAAAATTACATTTTAAAACAATGAATCCGTAAATTTGTACATTAAGCAAAGAATTCATAACATTATATTTATAACATTACGTTTTAAATCAATGAACCCTTACAATTTACCCAAACATTTACCAATCATTTATCAGTAATTATGCCGTGCAACGGTAGATGGCGCTACTATAGCAAAAGTGTTTCTATCCCACAAGGGATAATTACGCACAACTGGCAACAGTGACCGAAATAAAATGATGGCGTCGGGCGAACCTGAGGTAAGTTGTTG
>JAVBJR010001122.1:0-2860 GCA_031546965.1 Dysgonomonas sp. | reverse complement strand
GGTTTCAGACGAAAAATGTTGAACAAATTTCGCACGAAATTGGACGCGTCTTGCACTAATTAGTGCAAACATTTAGCCAGCAGCTTTTACTCTGTGGCGAATGTAAACAATGAGACGACCGATATTACGATGCCTTTGTGCTTTGGTGCAGGAAAATATTACTGAAGTCACGTTACCATTTTCTCCCCTTTCTAGCACAGTGAAAACAATAAAAAAAAGGAAGTTAGGGATGCTTATTTGGTGCCTGTAGCTAGATGGTGCACCATGATATACAGTTAACAGCAATCTCAACAGCTGATGTTGGCAGTATCTGTCAGTAAGTAATAGGAGCAGTGCATGATACACTACCACGCAAAATTATCAAAGTGACACACCGATTCAAATGTCACAAAACATTGTAACATCATATTGTCAACTTGTAACAAAATAGTTGTTGGATGTAAATACAATTATTTCCGGTTGGCCGTTCATTCAGCTGGCAAAATTTATTGTACTGTATATTGGTCATTTATCACAAACAACGTTAACGATAATTACATTGAAATCTACATTATAAATTTATAAGTTTCTAACCAGAAAAATGGTAAAAATATTCAGAGGAATGATCCGGGAAATTCAAAATTATTATTCAGCAACAAACGTCTTTATAAAAACTTTTAAGTTATTTATTACTAAGTTTATATACGTTCGTCATGAATGGCGTTTGTGTGTGTGTATATGTGTGTGTGTTTGTTTGTTTGTATGTGTGTGTGTTTGTTTGTTTGTTTGTTTGCAGTAACTTTCACCTCATTTTTGCACATTTTAGAGAGCTGATATCTGGTATAAGATCAGTCTCGCGGTATATTACCCCAATAAAATTCCGATCACACATTTTTGAGTCCAGATGCACGAGTTTTTCGATCACAAAACTCGAAGCGCGGGTAGCTTCATGGGTTGTTTTCACTGCACAGCCCATGCGGCAGTGACGGCGCTTGTGGCAACGAACTTTAAAAACTCAAATTCATAATTTACGCTCGTGTCGATTTATAAATAAACTTAGTACCCAAAAAACTAGTTTTTTCACGGCTTGTTTTCTTTCCATTGTTATAATATCGTAATTAATTACTTCAACTCGTCTCTAACAGAAAATACCAATTTGTTTTATTTGATCGATGAGCCTAACTTTACTTATTTAGCAATACGGCATAAAAACCTAATATTAATTTTATAGTAAAGCATATTGTAGTTTTACATCAAACTGGGCATTCAGGGCATTTTTAAAGATATGCGCATTATAATTAGAATAATCGTATAGTATCAGCAAACAACATCTGACCTTTAACAAGTTTCAATAAATAATATTTTAGAATATATGTTATGAAATATATCTTCCAAATTCAAACTCGTGGGGCACTAATTAAAAATACAGTACACTCATTGCTAAATAATTACAATGATAAAACTACACTGTTTCCTTTCGCAGACAATTACCGCAATCACTACGTTTTCTTCAATCCCTCCACGGTATCTGACAAGGTTTTGTAAGGTACCCTGAAAATTAACTATATACACGCTGAAATACCATGAAGAAAGCGAGTGGTTGCAAAAAAATATCTATAGAAATTAGTAAAAAATTATAGTAATTTCCGCAGAGATTTGGTTTCAATGAACCTTACAAAACCGTGCCAGTTCACTATCAACTGGCAATTCATATCCGCTCGTATCTAGTATACAGGGTGAACAAAAAGTCAGGGCCCCTGAAAAGTATTGGAAATGCTGAGTGTTACCATTGGCATGCAGACGTTCATAAGTGAATAGCAAATTAACAATATGTGAGGATTCCTAAAATCACATTTCATGCGACGTTTGACGTCTTCTTCAAGGTCGTTTAAATTACATCTTTTAAACTGTCGCAATTAGCACCTCAATTCCAATTTACAAGTTGTAGAACATCGTCAAATCAGTCTAATAGAGCGCATTTCATGTAGCTCACCAGGGGAATGAATATATGTAAGTGCATGGATGCCAGGCAGGGATGCTACAGCTAGGATGTTGTTTCCCGAACACACATTACTTTAGAGACTTATACATATTGAACTCCAAGCCTCATCTACGAGCTCATGCACTCACAATCCCACTTAACGAATGAAGATCATGTTGTAGACAGCATGTATAATTTTATTTCACACCCTTAAGTATTGAAAGGGTGCAGTTACACAATATTTTCTATCTATGAAAAATGCAAATAATGTTGCAAATTCTTGCGTTACTATCTTGGACCAGTCAGTACTTTCGCCATTTAACACACGATTTGGATATATACGATATTAAATTTATAATCCAAAGCATTAAACTTCCCCTAACTGTTACCAAAAGCCCTATACGAATAATTAAACATTATACGATACATATTGGGTCCTTCATAAACCTACTTCATGGCAAAAAAACATTAGAACAGTGTTTTAATTACCAATAGCTAGCTGCATGTGTTAAAAGAGAAAGCTTACTAAACATATACCAGCAATATCCAAAATGCATGTAAAGAGGATATATAGTTATCTGTATAATTCTACGCCTCGTTATTTGGCCCATATTTTATATAGACGTACACTTCATTCGTGAATTTGCAGGTACAAGTACTACACGTATACAGGAAACGGCCTCGATCCAGAATTTATGGAGGCTTGCAAGACATCCACCATTTCGACTGGCCATATACCTTCGTTCATACTCACTCACATTCATTGATTTTTTGATATACCGATTAACATTCGCTTCCTTGACACGTGCACATCAGCATTTTGGAAGCACGCAAATACACCCCTGTTGTCAAACAAGAGGCAGGTATTAGCCTACACAAGAAGCTTATTGTTTATTTAAC